>DASXKT010000195.1:0-4331 GCA_036496685.1 Phenylobacterium sp. | reverse complement strand
CCGGCCGGATCACTTACTACAACGAAGCGGCCGCGGCGCTGTGGGGCTGTCGGTCGGTCCTGGGACAGGCCCGGTGGTGTGGATCCTGGAAGCGTCAACTGGACCTGTCGGCGAGCGCAACGTCAGCCATCGGGTCGCTCCCCGTGTAACCGGTGTACAGGGCTACACACCGATCGCATCGATGACGCGGTCTTGGCTCTGCTCTTCCTGGGCGTTTGCCAGCGGGATCGGTTCACCGGGGCTGTGCGGGCCTGGAAGTCCTTCGACTGGGACGCGATGGACCGGCTGCATGAGAAGGGGCTGATCGATGATCCGGCTAGCAAGGCCAAGTCGGTGTGGTTCACCGAGGACGGCCTGAAGCGCGCCGTGGCGGTGTCCGATGAGCTTTTCAGGCGACCGGGGGCAAAACCGGACTAAAACAAGGTGCCGCCGTCGCGCGGCCGCGCACCTGAAAAGCCGTTGTCAAACAACAACCCCGCGATGGTACCGCCTCCCTGGCTTGAACAGGGGACCTCTAGATCCACAATCTAGCGCTCTAACCAACTGAGCTAAGGCGGCGCATCGCGAGGGGCGGTTCTAGTCGGGCCGAAGCTCGCGATCAAGGCGCCCGCGCGACGCAGCTTCAATCAGCCAGCAAGGGATGGCGATAGCGCCGGCTGCCAGCGAGTTCGCGGCCGTCGCGCAAGCGCACCACGAAGTCGCCCGTCGGCTTGGATTCGATGGCCGCCACCGCAGCACGTCTAACCAGCCGTGAGCGGTGTATGCGCACGAAACCCGCGGTTTCCAGCCGGCGCTGCATCTCGGCCAGCGAGGCGCGGTGCAGCAGGCCGGTTTCGCCGCGGTGCAGCTCTACATAGTTGCCGGCGGCCTCGACCCAGACGACGTCGCTCAGGGGTACGAAATGCCTGCGTGCGCCGTCGCGGACCTCCAGGACCTCGGCTGCAGGGGGCGCGACCAGACGCGGGCGCGTCCTGATCATCCGCCAGGCCACATAGATGCTGACGATCGAGGCATAGACGAGGAGGTCCTTGCGCAGCTCGTAGGGCCAGTCGCCCAGGGGCCCGAGGGGGGCGTAGAAACCGCCGACGAGGCGATAGATCGCCCAGCGGGCTGCACCGATCACCAGGACGTGCGTGAGCGACACCAGCACCGCAGCCAGTGCATGGACCACGACCTTCCGCGCCCAGGGCGGACGGGTCGGCCAGAACCGCCGCGACAGGGCCGCGATCAGAGGCGAGACCGCAAGGAAGAACAGCCCGCTGGTCCCTTCCCAGACCAGCGGCTCCCAGAGCGCGATGGGATGGCCTCCGCGGGCGCGCTCGTCGGCGACGTTCAGGGCGTTGAAATAGAGGAAGACGACGACCACGGCAGCGACCACGCCGGTGAACAGCAGGTCCTCGCGCGGGTCGGCGACGGTCGGATCCGATGCCTGAGCGGACCGGGACTCCTCTGCCTGGCTCAATGCGGTTCCTTCACCACCCCGGGTTCGACGCGCCGCGCAGAATGGGTCGTCGCGCTGCGCCTGTGAAGGCGCTTCAAGACAAAGAAAAAGCCCCGGGGCTTGCGCCGCCGGGGCTTGGTCTTGGTCCGTTCGCGAGGGTCAGCCTTTCGGCAGGACCCAGCGGAGCGGGATGCGAACCGTGCCGCCGTCGACCGGCGCGCCGTCCTTGGACAGCGGGCGCATCTTGAACAGCTTGCTCGCCTTGAGGGTCGCGTCACCAAAGCCCGCTTCAGGCGGGTTCTCGGAAACGACCGAGCAGTTGTCGAGCGTGCCACGCGCATTCACGGTGCAGCTGATCGTCGCCGTGCCTTCGATGCTCATCCGCTGCGCCCGTTCCGGGTAGTAGCGAGCGAGCGCCTCGGCGTCGGGCTTACGCGACCAGTCAGGCTGCGTGATGACCGACTCGTGGACCGGGGTCGGCGGCGGCGGGGCCGGCGGCTTCGGTTCCTCGATGTGGTGCTCCACCGGCGGGACCGGCAGGGGCGGGATCGTCGGCACCTGCGGCACCGCAACCGGAGGCCTGGGCTGCAGCTTTGGCGGCGGCGGCGGAGGCGTGTTCGGCGGCGGAGGCGGAGGCGGAGGCGGCGGAGGCGGCGGCGCGGGCTTCACGATCGCCACGTCCGTCACGTCGTCGGAGTACTCCTTGAAGTTCGGCTCGAACTTGCTCTTCCAGAGATAGAGAGCAAGCGCGGCGTGCACGATGACCGCGATGGCGATTGCGATCCAGAATCCCTTCTGGCGCTTCGGCCGCGGGTCATCGAACGGGTTGTGGCTGCCGGTCAGAGGGGCGACGCCACGCGATGATGTATCAGCCATGCGTCAGCGCCTCACTTGTTATTGTCTTCGCCGACCAGGGCCACGCTGTAGAACTGGTTGTCCTGCAGCATGTTCATCACGCCCATGAAGTCGCCGTACATCACGTCCTTGTCCCCACGAATGAAGATGCGCTCGTGGGTCGGGTCGCGTTTTGCACCGACCTGCCTCCGAAGGTCATCGCCAAGCGAGGCGAGGTCCGTCGGAAAGTCTTGGATGAAGATCCGGCCGTTAGACTGGATTGAGATATAGACCGGCTTGGGCGGGTTAGTGCCCGGCTTAGCGACTGCGGGAGGAAGCGCCACCTTCACCGTGACGGCCGCCAGAGGCGCCGCCACCATGAAGATGATCAGCAGGACCAGCATGACGTCCACGAACGGCGTGACGTTGATGCTGCTGTTCGCTTCTTCCTCGTACTTGCCGCCGCCAGAGCCTGAAAGCTTGGCTCCCATCTGGCTTACGCTCCTTTGTCGAGCTGCCGGGAGATCGCGTTCATCAGTTCAGCCACAAAGCCTTCCGTCCGCGCGCCGTAAGCGGAGATGCGCGTTTGGAAGTAGTTGTAGAAGATAACCGACGGAATGGCCGCGAACAGGCCAAGACCCGTGGCCAGAAGCGCTTCGGCGATGCCGGGCGCCACAACCGCGAGGTTGGTGGTGTTCGTGTTCGCGATCCCGATGAACGAGTCCATGATCCCGTAGACGGTGCCGAACAGACCGATGAACGGACCGTTGGAGCCGACCGAGGCCAGGAACTGCATGCCGCTGGAAAGCCGGCGCGTCAGGGACGCCTGAACGGCGGCCACGGCGTGCTCGGCGCGGTTGAGAGTGGTGTCGCGATGCTCGCCGGCCACGTGCAGGCCAGCCTGGCGGGACAGCTCGACTTCTTGGGCGGCCGCGGCGGCCATGTCGGCCAGCGGGTTGCCGTCGAACTCTTCAGCCACTGCGATGCGGCCCATGTCGTTGATCGACTTGGCCCCACGGAAAGCTTCGAGGAAGCTGTCCGAGACGCGGTTCAGGGAGCGGAACTCGAGGAGCTTGGTGATCAGCAGCGTCCAGGAGAACACCGAGGCCAGCAGCAGGCCGAGCATCACGACCTTCACGACCGGCTTGGCGTCCATGAACATCGTGCCGATGCCCATCTTGCCGCCATGCTTCATTTGCGGCGGCTCGGCGGGGTTGGCGGCGTCCGCCGGGGCGGCGGCAGGAGCCGCAGCCGGAGCGGCGGCGGCCGCGGCATCAGCCGCAGGCGCCGCGGGAGCGGCGGTCTGGGCGAACGCCGGAACGCTCGCCATCAGCGCAACGGCGCCGACGAGAGCGATGAAAGGGGTCTTCAGTTTGTTGTCGAACATCTGTCGCCAGTTCCTGGTTGGTCTAGCACGATTGGCCGGAGGGTCGTCGCGCGAGAGCGTCTCCACCCTAGTTGAAACAATCCCAACGCCCCCGACCGATTGCTCGGGTTGGGGCATCAGGCCGCTGTCGCCGCGCCGCGACCCGTAACGCGTGCTCCCAACAGAAATGCAGGGGCAACGTTTCGAAGGCGCGAGGCCACCTCATTAACCCATTAGGCGTCTGAGGTCTTGCCGCGATCTTAGACTTGCGGCCCCGGTCCTTTGGCAACCCCTTAATGAGGCGTCAAGGGGGCAGACGATAACGGGGTCTTGCGAAACTTCGACGATCCCCTATGCATACTGCATTGCACAAATCTCAAGCAGATAGGGTGCTCGGGAATTTCCACCCCCGCGCGAATAAATTGCTGCAGTGCAGCATGTCAGACACATTCGCAATCCTGGCGCGTCAGGCCGTCGCAGGATTAATAATGGTTGCGGAATAGTCGGCGCCGCCTCGATGCTCCGCGCCGGTCTGGACGCGGAAGGCGGGTGGTGCCTGGGGGCGGATTCGAACCACCGACACGCGGATTTTCAATCCGCTGCTCTACCAACTGAGCTACCCAGGCGAAGGCCGCCGTCGCGGGGAGCCGCGTCTATAGAAGAGGCTCTTTCGGAAGTCCAGCGAGGCGC
>DASXKT010000194.1:0-4003 GCA_036496685.1 Phenylobacterium sp. | reverse complement strand
CGTTGATCATGCTGATCGCCGTGCCCGGACCGCCGGTCAGGGGCTTGTTCTCGAACCATGCTCCAATAGCCCGCATGTCCTGCGCGAAGGTCTTCCCCAGCGCGTCGTCGGCGACCTTGCCCATGTAGGCGCCCTTGCCGCCGAAGCTGGCCAGGCCCGCGATGGTGTTGGCGGCCGAGCCGCCGGAGGCTTCGACGCTCTCAGCCATCTTGGCGTAGAGGGCCGCGGACTGCGCCGGATCGACCAACATCATGGCGCCCTTGTCGAGGCCGTTGGCCGCCAGGAATTCATCGGTCGCCGGAGCGATCACGTCGACGATGGCGTTGCCGATCGCGGCGACGTCGTAAAGGTCCGGCATTCTTGGGCTTTCAGGGCGAGAGAGACGATGGCGGGCTTACAGAAATTCGCCGCTCGCGGCAACGCGGCCCCTCGCCCTTCGGCCCGGTCCCTCAGACCGTCAGGTGTGACACCAGGAATGCGGCCGCCGGCAGCATCAGGAGAAAGCCGCCGCCGATGATGGTCAGGAGGACCCACTCGCTCAGCGAGATCGTGGGGTCCTGGCGGGCCGCATAGCGCTTGGCGACGCTGGGGTTGGTGATGCAGTCGGTGGTCATACCAGGCTCCTTCGCCGTCGTTTCGATTGACCTTTTGATAGGTCACCGAACATCGCTCGACAAAGGAGAAGGTCGCTATTCAGGTGAGGTCAGATCACTCGAACCGCCTCAGGCCCTCGGCGTCGGCCTGGCCGACCAGCCAGTTGCGGAAGCGCCGGATGTCCGGTCGGTCGGCCTTCTCGGGCAGGCTAAGAATCCATTGGCTGTTGGGGCTCATGAGCTCAATGTCGAAGGGCTTCACGAGGCGCCCGGCCGCCAGCTCGTCGCGTACCAACGCCGCCTCGGCCAACGCCACGCCGCGGCCGGCCAGCGCAGCTTCGATGGACAGATAAGTGTTGGAGAAAGACTGGCCACCCCGCCAGTCGACTTCCGGCGCGCCGGCCGCGGCCAGCCACTCGCCCCAGTCGGGTTCGGTCTGCAAGAAATTCACGTCGCCGATCAACGGCACCTTGGCGAGGTCGCGGGGGTGGTTGAGCGGGGTCTCGTCCCGAAGCTGCGGCGTGCAGACGGGAAACATGAAGAGCGACATCAGCTTCTTCGCCGCATAGCCGGGATAGGGGCCACGCCCGAAGCGGATGGCCACGTCATAGCGATCGCGCACCAGGTCTACGGTGGTGTCGAGAGCGGCCACGAGCACCTGGATCTCCGGGTGCCGCTCGTTGAAGAGATGCAGCCGCGGCACCAACCAGCGGGCGGCGAAGGAGTGCATGGCGGTTACGGCCAGCACCGCCTGACGAGGTGAACGCACTTCCTGCACCGCCTCTTCGATGAGGGTTATTCCCTGACCGACGCCGATGGCGAGGCGCTGGCCGGTTTCGGTCAGGCGGACGGCGCGGTTGAACCGCTCGAAGAGACGCACCGCAAGGTCCGCCTCCAGGGCCTTGATCTGGCGGCTGACGGCGCCGGGCGTGATGGCAAGCTCCTCGGCCGCCCGCAGAAAGCTCTCGTGCCGCGCCGCCGCCTCGAAGACCCTCAAGGCCGTGAGCGGAAGGCGCGGGCGGTCGCTCATGTGCGGATGAACAGATGTCGGCTCGGGCAGAGGTCGCCCACGACGCATTCCTCGCACTTTGGCCGCCGCGCCACGCAGACGTAGCGGCCGTGCAGGATCAGCCAGTGGTGGGCGCGGGTCTTTAATGGATCGGGAACGATGCCCATCAGCTCAGCCTCCACCTGGTCTGGCGTCTTGCCGGTGGCCAGCCCCAGGCGGTGGGAGACCCGGAAGACGTGGGTGTCGACGGCGATGGCCGGTTCGATCCGCAGTTCGTTCAGCACCACCGATGCCGTCTTGCGGCCGACGCCCGGGAGGGCCTGCAGCGCCTCGCGGTTCAGCGGGACCTCGCCACCGTACTGCTCCACCAGGATGCGGGAGAGCGCGATGACGTTCTTCGCCTTGGTGTTGTAGAGGCCGATCGAGGAGATGAACGGCTTCAGCCCGGCCTCGCCGAGCGCCAGGACTTTCTGAGGGGTGTCGGCCACCTTGAAGAGCTTGACGGTCGCTTTGTTCACCGAGACGTCGGTGGCCTGGGCAGAGAGCGCGACAGCCACCACCAGGGTGAAGGGACTCGCGTAGTCGAGCTCGGTGCGCGGGTCGCTCTCCTGCGCCTCGAAACGGGCGAAGATCTCGGCGATCCGCGCCTGCTCGGCGGGGCTCAGCCGCTTCTTTCGGGGTGCGGTCTTGCTCGGGTTTGTCGGCTTGGCCATGGAAGGGGCAACATGGCCTGCGCCAGCCCCTTCCGCCAAGGCGGTTTCCGGGCCTATCCTTGAGGCGCGCATGCTCGGTCAGACCTACATGGACGCGGTGATCAGACCGCACCGCTCGCTCTCCGAGCGGGGCTTCATCATCCTGATCACGGTGGTGACCCTGGCCAACTGCGCTTCGGCGGCGGTCTTCGTCTACATGGGGGCGGTGTTCGTGCCGTTCTTCCTGGGACTGGATGTCCTGGCGGTCGTCGTGGCCTTCATGGTGAGCTTCCGTGCGGCGCGGCGGATCGAGCGTGTGCAGGTTACGGCCCGCGACGTCGTCGTCACTCACGAGGCGCCGAACTGGACGCGGGTGGTCTGGGAAAGCCCCACCGCCTTCACTCGCGTCGCCGTCGACAAGGAGGAAGACCGCACCGTCGGCCTGCGGCTTGCCCTTTCCGGCCGTGAAGTCGCCGTCGCCCAGGCGCTCAGCCCCCGCGAACGCGGCGAATTCGCCAAGGCGCTCGAAAAAGCGATCTGGGAAGCCCGGCGCGAGCGGGGCTGACCGGCCATGGTCTTCACTGAGACCGAGGTCGAGCGCTACGCCCGCCACCTGGTGCTGCGCGAGGTGGGCGGGCCGGGGCAACAGAAACTAAAAGCCGCCAGCGTGCTGATCGTCGGCGCTGGCGGCCTGGGCTCGCCGGCCGCGCTTTACCTGGCCGCGGCCGGGGTTGGCGCCCTCTTCGTCTCCGATCCGGACGTCGTTGACCTTTCCAACCTGCAGCGGCAGGTGCTCTACACCGAGAGCGATGTCGGCCGCCCCAAGGCGGAAGCCGCCGCCGACCGGCTCGCCGCCCTCAACCCGCACATCTTCGTGGCCGGCTACAACGGCGCCTTTGACGCCTCGACCGCCGACGAACTATGCGGACGCGTCGATCTGGTGCTCGACGGCACCGACAACTTCGCCGTCCGCTACGAGGTCAACGCCGCTTGCGTCCGGCACGGCAAGCCGCTGATCTCGGGTGCAATCGGCCGCTGGACCGGCCAGGTCGGGGTGTTCGGCCATCAGCCCTGCTACCGGTGTCTGGTGCCGGAAATCCCACCTGACGCCGAGACCTGCGTCGCGGTCGGCGTCGTCGGCGCCCTGGCCGGCGTCGTCGGTTCGATAATGGCGCTCGAGGCCATCAAGCTGATCACCGGCGCCGGCGAACCCCTGCTCGGGCGGCTGATGATCTATGACGCACTCTCGGCCGAGACGCGAACCGTACGGATCGGCGCGGACCCGGAGTGTCCGGTGTGTGGGGGCGGCTGAGCGGCCCGATCCGCAACTTCGCGGGGATGAGCCGCTAAGCGCTCACATCATCGACGGTATGACCCGGTCGGGCGGCTTGTGGCCGTCCATCCAGGTGCGGATGTTGATGATCACCTTTTCGCCCATGTCGATGCGGCCTTCGAGGGTCGCCGAGCCCATGTGCGGTAGCAGGACGGCGTTGGACAGTCCCAGTAGCTTCGGATTGATCTGCGGCTCGAACTCGAAGACGTCGAGGCCCGCGCCGGCGATGGCGCCGGTCTTCAGGAGATCAGCGAGTGCGGTCTCATCGATGATCTCGCCGCGGGCGGTGTTGATCAGGATGGCGTGCGACTGCAGCAGCTTCAGGCGGCGCGCCGACAGCAGGTGATAGGTGGCCGGCGTGTGCGGCGAGTGGACG
>DASXKT010000193.1:0-4310 GCA_036496685.1 Phenylobacterium sp. | reverse complement strand
ACGGCCTGTTCGTGTACGACGTCGCACCGCCGCGCGAATACGTGGGCTGGGAGGCCTACAAGAAGGATTGGGAGGGCTTGTTCAAGGAGGCCTTCCCGGGGCCAATCAAGTTCTCGATCTCGGACCTGGTCATCACTACGGACGGGGACATGGCCTACAGCCACTCGACCCAGACGATCGACGCGCCGGGCAATGCGAACCCGAAGCTTGTTGTCCGCGTGACCGATGTCTATCGCAAGACCGGCGGCCACTGGCAGATTGTGCACGAGCACGTCTCGGTGCCGGTGGACATGGCCACCGGAAAGGGAGACCTGGTCTCCAAACCCTGACCGCTCCCGACTTCGACGGATTGGGCGCGGCTTGAACGTCCGCTCCGGGTCGATCTTCCCCGTTCAGGCGTGGCCGGGAAGCGGACGCCGCCAAGGTCTCAGAAGGGTCGCTTCTCCCCGTTGGCTCAACGCCGGAAACTCGCCGTTGGCGGTCTCATCGCGAATGCGCTGAATCCGGACGTTCCCAACGGGAGAGATGAGTCACGAGCGGTCGAACCGCCGACGTCTCAGATGCGCCAGGAGCCGAAGTTGGGATCACGATCACCGCCTTATCGTCGATCGCAAGGTCGGCCACATAGACAGCCTTCGGAAGCTGGATTTGCTGGAGGTTGGACGTGATCGCAGTCGGCGCGGCGACGCTTTCGGAGCTGAAGCTGATGAATGCGTCAACTTCGCCCAGGATGTGCCGGAACTCGGCGAGGACGCGTTCCTGGGTCGCAAGCCGCAGCCCTACCACCTGACCAAGCAGATCATGGAGATCGATGATGTGCTTCTTGCAGCTGAAGGCGAATTGATCGGTGAGCAGCTCATTGACCGACGCCTGGCTGTAGGACGCCTGCTTCCTCGTGAGCATCAGGACATAGAGCTCGTCGAAGGTGTTGTAGTAGGCCCGCTCCATGAACTGGCGGACGGTGAACTTCACCTTGTCGAGCGTCGTCGTCGACGTGAGCTGAAACGCGACGCGATCATGGTCATCGCCAAGATCGATGCCTGGGAAGTTCTCCTGCTTCCGATTGAGATTTACCAAGTGCGGTAGGTTGTAGACCGACCTGAGGATCGGGATGAAGGCATCCTCCAGGGCCAAGTTGATGTCGGTCCTTCCCTGGGCGGTCGCGAGCTCAACCTGCACGATGACGCGGCTGACCACGTCACGGAGCTGGTTCTCAATCTCGAGCGGCCTCATCCCCCTCCCCAATCCCGAAAACAGTCCACCCTTCTTGATGGGAACGCAGAGGGAACATTTCAAGAGAGCCGGGCCAAGTTGTCGACAAATTCAACCGGCCACATCGGCGTCCGCTCCGCTCCCCTCCCCTCTCGCGTAAGCGCAAGACGCCCGTAGGGAGCCGGTAATCTGCTAAAGCCGCTCGGCGAAGGCCTGCAGCACACCTATCGCGACTTCGAACGGCGGCTTCTCGCCATAGACCATGCCGGCCAGCAGCAAATCGTAGTCGCCACGCACGGCTTCGTCGGTGGTCATCCGCGCTACGGTTTGCCGGGTCTCGGCCAAAGGATCGGCCTTGTAGGCCTCGTAGCCCCGTTCCTGAGCGTCGAGGACCATGGTCTCCCAGGCCAGGACCAGGCAATCATCAGGATCGTACTGACCTTCCAGCCGGGTGAGGTCGTAGATGTGGCGCACGAGCGTGTTGTCGGCCGGCGCGCCCGCGAACACGGCACCGGTTCGCCGGGTCAGGGCGACAAACTTCTCTGCGGCGGTCTCGACCAGGCTGACGCACGGAATGCCCGGAACCTCGGGATCGCGTTTTGCGGCCTCGGCAATGAAGGATCTTACAGGCAGCACAACCGCGGGCCGACGAATGGGGAAGGCTGCGGCTTCGATCTTGATCTCGGGGCGGAGCACGCCTTCCCCCGCCGCGATCGGGGCATAGGGCAGATCGTAGCGGACATACCGATCGCTCTGCTTGACAGCGACATGCCCTTCGACCTCGAAGCCTTGTGCCTTGAGGCGCTCGGAGATCTCTTGACGCAGCCGTTTGAGCGCCGGACGGCTCGTCGCCTGGTCGCCGACGATACGCAGGTCGATGTCCTCGGACATCCGCGCCAGGAGTCCGTGGGCCCGCCCCAGCGCCGTGCCGCCGCCAAACACCAGCGTCAGGCCATCGCTGGCGGCACCTGAAATCGCCGCCAGCGCCTGGACCACATGCCAGTCTTTCTCGACGAGGGCAGGAGACGGGAGGCTGAAATACTCCTGGACCTCGAGGAGCGTGGTCAGGTCGGGCCTATCGCTCAATGCGCAGCTCGGTACGGCCATCGGAAAGACGCCGCTGGAACCGGCCCTTGACCTTCACTGTCGCTATAACCGGGATCTGCGTAGACCGGCCTTCATTGTAGGCGCGCTCGATGGAGCCCGGCTCCCACGGCACGCCGAGCTTGGTCAAAGCCTGGCGGGCCGCACTCGAAAAGCCGTTGGCGCTGTCGACCATCACCCGGCCGGTCAGCCGGGAGCGGGCAGCTCGGGCATAGACGCCGTAGCCCAGCCGCATCAGTTCGCCATCATTGAGCATTCCGCGCAGCACACGAAGGACCTGATCCTCGCCACCGAGGTCACGGAACTCCTTCGGGAAGAAGACGTCGCTGCGCGCTCGCGCGATCCGGTATTGGATCCTCTGCTTGAGCGTACGAGGCTTGGCCATGATCGCACCTTGATGCAAAAACCCGACATCCAATATATGCAAAAACCCGACAATCGTCAAGGTCACGAGAAGTGGCGGGCTGCGAGCTACGCCCGACGACGTCGGCATGACAGGTCCGGGGCTATTGGAGAGGACCGTTAGCCGATCACCCGCCTAGCAGACATTGCCAAGGTCGGCTTGGAGTCACAATTTGCCGAAGCCATTGGGGCAACAATGGCTCCCCTTCTCCCCGGGCACGTCGGCAGGCGCTACGGGCCCGCCATGGCCCGCCGGCCGATCCGAACGCACCGGACGCCCGCCTCGTGCGCCTCCTGCGCCAGGTTCAGGGCGGGCCCGAAGGGCCTGACCTCTCCCAGACCCGGCTCCAGGGAGGCTGCAAGGGTAAGGACGCAAACGGGCTCGAGCTGCATCAACTCGTCGTTGGCGCGGAACGGCGCCGCGCGGCCATGCCGGTCGAAATCGGCCCTGGCCAGGATCACCTTCACGCCCTTCTGGACAGCCCAGCGCTTGGCGAGTTGCTCGCCGCCGGCCGCCCCGGTGGTCGCCAGAGCCATGTCCGGCCATTGGCTGCGCGCCCAGTTCAGAGCGTCGAAAATCCGCCCGGCGTCGGACGGTGAATTGGCCGTCGGGGCGGCTCGGAACGCCACCACCGCCTGGCCCGGATCGCAGGCGGCCTGACGGCGATCGCGGACAGCGCGCAGGGCGGCCTTCGCCTCGATCTGGGCGGCGGTGGTGCGGCTGCCCCGCACGTTGCCGCGCCAGGGGCTCCAGACCTCGCCGGTGGCGCTTGTGTAGGCGCACGCGGCCGCGTCGCGCACGAATTCCAGGGCCTGGACCGCGACGTCGAGCGCTTCGGCGGTGCGCTTGGCCGCCTGCAAGTCGCCATCGGCCACCTCGCTGCCGTCGAAGTCGCGAAGTTGCTGGGCCAGGGCGTCGCGGGCCCGGTCCGCTTCGCGCTCCAGGCGCTGCACGCCGCTATGGAGTCCGCCGATCAGCGTCTCGGAGATGACGCCCACGTGGTCTTCCAGGGCGGTCTCCAGCAGGAGGTCGAGGGTCTCGGTCATGATCGCCGAACCGAGCTGGCTCAGCGCGGCCTCGGTGGGATGGGGGCGCGGGTCCTGCAGGTCGGTGGTGCGGGACTCGAAGGCGCTGAGGCCGCCGGTGTCCAGGAAGGCGAAGTTCGTCGGGCGCATGGGATGGTCCTTTCGGATGGAGGGGTGAGCCGAAGCTCAGGCCGCCTCCCCGCCGTCGTGCGGCGCGGCGGGCAAGGGCCCGTCAGGGAGCGCCAGCGGCCCTTGCCCGCCGGGCCGGGCGACGGCCCCTTCCGGCAAGCTTCGGCCTCCTCTTTCGCGAACCGGAACGCTTACCGACCCGCAGGCTTTAGCCGGTCCTGGCGAGAAACCGCCGCCGGGCGTCATCCTTGCGCCGCCCGGCGCCGCGGCCCGTGACGGCGCGCGCGGCATGGCCCGCGCAGTAGGCGCCGGTGGTCCGCGCTTCGCCGCAGAAGCTGAAGTCGGCGGCCTTGGGGTCGCCGATCGGCCAGCGGCAGACCCCGGGCGCCAGGTCGAGCAGGTCGGCCACCCGCCCTGGCGGCTCCGGGGATGCAGCG
>DASXKT010000192.1:0-3522 GCA_036496685.1 Phenylobacterium sp. | reverse complement strand
AGGTCGGTCATCGCCTCGGTCGGCAGTGGCTCAAGAAAGACGACGTCGCCCACCAGCTGTCGGGCGTCATCCGCTGCCTCGGTGCGGGCCGTGACGAGCACCAGGAGCGGCTGACCGGCTCCCGTTTCAATGAGCCGCGCCACGAACTGTCGGCTCTCGGGGTCGACGAGGTGGAGGTCTTCCAACAGAAGCAGCGTCGGGGCGTCGCCGGCCAGGCGCAGGAACCCGTTCACCAGGGACTGGGTCAGCATCTCGCGCCGTCGTGGGTTGGCCGCTGTCAGCAGCGCCTCCACCGCAGCCTTGTCGTCCTCGTCGAGGGCTAGGGCGTCGATGGCTACCTGTCGGTCGCGCCGCGTTGCGTCGTCGGACAGGTGGAGGAGATCCTCGAACATTCCACGCACAACGGCGAGCGGCGTCGTGCGCTTCAGCGGATCGCCGAAATAGGCATGAGCCCGGATATCCCTCGCCTGCGCCTCAGCCACAACGGCGGCGGCAAGGCGGCTTTTGCCGATGCCGGCTTCCCCAACCACTGCGAATGACCGGCCACCGCGGGCTACGCCGGGGAGTGCGGCGCGTATCGCGCCGAGCTCCGCCTCGCGTCCGACGATCGGAAACGGGTAGCGACCGGCGAGGTCGCTGTTGGCGGAACCCCGCGGCTCACCATCAAGGCGGAATGCGCTGGTTTCCGCCGTTCGGAGCGCCGCAGACGCGTCGTGAGGCGCGAGCTTCAGCGTGGTCCGGCAAAGTCGGGCTGCCTCGGCGCTCACCAGGACCTCCCCCGGCGGGGCATGCTGCTGGAGCTTGGCGGCGATGTTCACGGTCGCGCCCGACGTGTCCAGCCTTGAACGCCCCTTGCGGCGTATCTGCCTCAGGGCGACCAAGCCGGAATGCACGCCGACGCGGAACCGGATGGGTCGACCATCCGGTCCCGGACGGTCATGGTTCGTGTGCTGTATCTCCCAGGCGGCCGCGCAGGCACGATCGGCGTGATCTTCGACGGACGCGGGCCAACCGAACGCCGCCAGCCCGCCGTCACCGCCGTAGCTGACAATCGTGCCACTGGCTCGCTCGACGGCCCGACGCACCAACTCGAAACAGTGATCGTAGAAGGCTTGGGCGTCGTCAGGGTCACAGGCGAAAATGTGGTCGGTCGAGCCAACGATGTCGGCCGACAGCACCGTGATGATCCTTCGCTCTGCGGAGCCGCCCAAGTCCCTCATGCCCGTCCCCGTCGGGCGCCAGTTTACGCGCAAACGCTGCGGACGCGAAGCCGCACCCTTTGCGCCCTTCGGCCCCTTGCCCAACGAGGAAGCGGGCGGCAACAAGATGCTGCCGCCCGCTTCGCCCCAGCGGGTCCGCTTGCTCAAGCGGCCCCGCTGAAAGAGGAAGCCGCTGCATAAGCCAGGGCCATCAGGGGAATCAGGCCCAGCATGAGATGAGCGACCGCATTTAGACGAGACATCTTGCGATCCTTCAGGCTGATTTCGGCCGAATTGGCCGATCTGCCGGGCTTTTCGCAGATCGCCGTTCTGTCATATGTGACCAACGTCACAGTCCCATTCGCCCTGTGCGCGACGCGGTGAGCAATTGGACGATAGGGAGGCCTGGTAGGAGTCAGGAGCCTGGATCGACGCGCCCCAGCTCCGGGACCGTCCGAAGCCGACCGGTCGGGCGCGGGAACTCCGCGTTCAGCGGCGGATCCATCCCCTTTGCGCACGCAGCGAGCGCGTCCAGTCGATCGGCGATCTCCTTTCGGCGCGCCAGGCTGAAGCGATCCTTGTAGGACTTCACGTTCGCCATATAGCCGCGATACCAGCGACCATAGTCCGGCCAGGCCTTGCGCAGATTGCGGGTCAGGACTTCGAGCTCCTCGTAGGCCACGAGGGTGCGCCGCCACTTATGCTCGTCGAAATCGAAGGCCTGCCGCACGAGGGCGCCAGCCTCCTGCCCCAAGGTCATCAAGGCGGCGGATAGGGAGGGCGGCATGGCGAGGTTCAAGCCACCCTCGTCCTTTGAAAGGCGGATCCGGACGACACGCTGCCGCTGGCCGGGCAGGACGCTCTGCATCCCATCCTGCCAGTCCTTCGCCGACGCCAGGATCGAGCTGGCGAAGCCGCCCAGCCCCTCAACCTTGTGGATCGGCAGGAAGGCGCCCTCGGCCGCATCCTGGGGAAGATTCACGCGATCAGCCTTGCGCTGCGTGTCGGGCAGATCGTCCAGGCTGAAGGCGAAGGTGGGCCGCGTCGGCAGCAGGCTATCGAAGAAGTGGATCGGAAAGTTGCTGGTGATCCCGCCATCCGAGAACCACACCGGAACGATTGGAGGCGCTTCGCCGGGGCCCAGTTCGCCGCGTACTCGCGCCCCGAAATCCTCAAGGTGCAAAGGGACCGCCTGAATAAGGATCGGAAAGCTCAAGCTCATTCTGACGCCGACCAGGACCGGCAGATCCTTCTCCGCCGGTAGCTCACGCAGGTTCGGTGAGCCCGCCACGCTGGGGCTGACCGAGTCCAGGTAGTCGATCACGTGCGCGGGGAAGAGTTCGCGCCAGACCTGCGGATCGTAGAGCAGCTTCAGTAGCGTCCGCGGGATAACCTCAGGCCGCTGGAGCGAGAGGTTTGTGGTCATGGCCCGGAAGTCGATGGAATAGGCCGCCGAGCCGTCGCCCAGCAGGTCGCCGAAGGTGAGCGGTAGATGCTCCGCCTTGCCGAAGGCGATCTCCTGCAGAGAGGCGTGGAACCATTCGGTCAGCGCCGGGACGCGATAGCCGGGCTGGCGCAGCCCGCTGCAGAGCCCGAACCGATTGGCGGGTACGACCTTCAGCGCCAGGTGGGCGAGGGCCACGCCGACGTAGAGGACCGCACCGAGGGCAAGCGCGACAATCAAGCCGGGGATCGCATCGAGGCTGAGGGCCGACCGCGTCAACACCAGGGCCTGAAGCCAGACAAGGGCGGCGTAGCCGGCCGCGCCGAGGAAAAGTCCGATCGCCAGGATCCACTTGAGAGACCACAGGACACGCCAGATCTTGTGCGACTTGGCGGTGGCGGCCAGCCCAAGGCGCAGCAGAGGACGCAATCGGGGTACTGGCTGAAATAGATCGGTGAGGATCTCGGGCAGGGCCGCGCATCGTAGGCCCAAACGGACGAACCCCTCCGGATCGCCCCCGCGACGCGCGTATTCAGCGGCGGCTGCAAACCCGGCGGCGATGGCCCCCGCGGACGCGCCGCCGATCGAGCGCAGCCGGTATCGCTTGGCCAGCTCCAGGATCGCGTAGGGGTAAACGACGCCGGAGGTGATCCCACCTTTCATCACCAGGTCGCATTCCTCGGCCGCGGCCGCGTCGAGGAGAAAGTCGTCGCCAGCGTAGGTTGGGCTGGACGGTGCTGGCGGCATGACCGTGGGTCCCTGGCTAGGCTGTCTCGAGGCTCAAGCTCAGGCTCGAGCCGTCTACCTCGTTGACGTGGGCAAATCCGGCAAACGGCAACGCGTTGATCGCGTCGCGAACAATGTCGTTGGGGTGGTCGT
>DASXKT010000191.1:0-3262 GCA_036496685.1 Phenylobacterium sp. | reverse complement strand
GCCAGCTTCACGGGGGCAGGGTTCCAGGCGCTGTCGTTCGAATGTCCGCCGGCCGGCGTCAGCGACGCGGAATTCATCGGCTGGGCCAATTCGACCGTCCCAGCCGCGCGCAGGGCTGCAAAGTCGGTCCTCGTCTATGGGGCAGGGACCACCAAGCGGGCCGGCGCGCTCGCGTCCCTTGGCGCCACCCATGTGAGCCTCGACGCCGCTTGACCTGACGGCGTATTTGCCGCGCCGCTTCGCGGATGCAACCATACGGCCGAGCATCCGTTGCCGCCGGCAGAGGGCGCATGATCGAGATCACAACGCTGTCGGAGCTGACCATCGACGGCAAGCTGGCGCTGCATCGCGCCTCGTCCAGCAAGGAATTGTTCGACTATTCCACTGACGAGCTGAAGGCCTGGTTCCATTGCCAGCGCGCGCTCAGCGACGCCATCATGGTTGGGGCCAACACCGTCCGGGTCGATGACCCCCAGCTGACGGTTCGCCATGTGGAGGGACCAAACCCGCTTCGGGTGGTCCCGTCCTCCGATGGCCTCCTGCCGCTCACCTCGGCCCTGCTCAACGATGGGCTGCCGACCCTGGTCGCAACATCGAAGAAGGCGTGGCCTACGACCCTGGCGGCGCTTCGGCGGAAGCCCGGCGTCGAGGTGGTCGTCTGCGGTGAGACGGAGGTCGATCTGGCGGCCCTCATGGAGGTGCTGGCCGACCGCGGGATCAGGCGCCTGATCGTCGAGGGGGGCTCGACCCTGCTCTCCAGTCTGTTCGGCCACGGCCTGGTGTCCAAGATCATCATCAAGCACATCCCGATCATCTCCGGCGATCCGGAGGCGCCGACCTACCTGACGCTGTCACCGCGACCCGGGCTTGATCTCGGCATCTCGCGCTGGCGCATGGACGAGTGGTTCGTGAAGGGCGGGATCGGGGTCTCGATCTATGCGCGCGAGGCGCAGCCGTGGGCGCGGTGAGCCAGTTTCCCCTGGAAAGCCTGGCGACAGCCCTGGCCGAGGCGTCCGGGCCTTCGCCACCGGCGGCGTTCGACGGCCGCATCGACGTGGTCGGCGACGATCTCTCGCTGATGACCTTCGTGAAGCACCAGGCGCTGATGCGCTGCTATCAGGCCCGGTACGTCCTCTTGCCCGAGCAGGCTCCGGCCGGGGGCGTTCTGGCGGCCATGCAGCGTCACTACGGCGCGCCGAGGCTGGCCGCGCTGTCCGACCTGCGGGCCGACCTGGAAGCCGAGCTGATCACGCCCCTGGTCCCCGTCGGTGCGGGAGATGTCGCGCGGTACACCGAGGCCATACTGAGCGAGATCCGCGAGGCGCCGGAGAACGCCTTTACGGTCTTCCTCGCCGGCGCCCAGCATCAGGCGGACCACTACCGGAACTTCCTGGTGCAGTCCTCGCCTGACCTGCTGGCTGAGGCTTCCGCGTCGGCGCTGGGGATCATAGGCGAGTATGGCGAGCCACAGTCGGCGCTGTTCCGCATTCTGATCGACGAATTCGGCTACGGCTCCCATGGCAAGAAGCACAGCGTGCTCTACCGCGCGACCATGCGCAGCTTCGGCCTGGACGATGCCTACAATGGCTACTGGCCCTGGTTCGACACCGAGGCGCTGGCCCTGCACAACGCTATCCACTGGCTGTTCCAGAACCCGCGGAATTTCTTCGCCCAGATGGGCTTCCTGCTCTACGCGGAGACGGCCTACCAGCGCTCGACGCAGGCGCATCACCGCTACCTGCGCCAATTCCACCCGGAGGCTGACGCGCGCTATTTCGGCGAGCACGCCCATATCGACCTGCATCACACGCGCATGGTGATCGAGGAGGCGGTGACACCGCTGGCGGCCAGGTTTGGCGCTGAGGTCGGCCGCGAGATCGTCGCCGGCGCGGAATTCACGAGGACCGCCTTCGCGCGCGCCGGCGAGCATCTGGTGGCTGTGTCTGAAGCCTTCGCCGCGTCGGGCTCGGCCGCCTACGGGCCGCCGCTGGAACCTCGCGAGCGGCTGGGCCGCCCGGTGACACCGCGGAGCGACCTCGCGGGCCTGGACGGCGCGCGCATCCAAGTCGGCGCGCTTGGGTGGCTGGACGACGCCCGCGACTTCGCAACCTTCCCGCCGGGAGCGATCGGACGCGTGCGGCCATGACCGAGGTCCAGGATCAGGCCGCCATCTGGATCGGCCACGACCTACCGCCGATCTGGCGCGAGGGCGTCGAGTACTTCCTGCTCTCGGCGCGAAACGAGCTCTATCTGGTGCCCAATCGCTGTCCGCATCGCGGTGGGCCCCTGAAGTTCGCGCGGCTCAATGCGGCTGGCGAACTCGTCTGCCCGATGCATCACAACGCCTTCTCCATCGAGAGCTTGCTTGCCAACCCGGCGACGCTGCGCCTGACGGCGGCCCACGACGATGAGCCCTGAGGCCGTCCCGTTCCCTCTGTCGCTGGTCGTTGAGCGCGGAGCGTTCAAGCCGGCCAACGCCGTCACCTTGGCCCGCGGCCTGCTCATCGCTCCGATTTTCGGCCTGTTGTGGGCCGGCCTGCCGAGGGCTGCGCTAGGCCTCTACGTCGTGGCCGCCGCAACCGACCTCGTGGACGGCTGGCTCGCCCGGCGCTTCAAACAGTCCTCGCAGTTCGGGGCTCAGCTCGACGCCGTGGTCGACAACGTCTTCTCCGTGGCGATCCTGGGCTTCCTGATGCTGGCTTACCCCGACCTGGTCGCGCGGCAATGGCTCGCCGCCGTGATCCTGTTCGGCGGTCCGGTGCTCTATCTTGGGCTCTCCTGGCTGATGACGCGCAGGTTCCTGATGTTCCATGTCTGGTCGGCAAAGGCTGGTGCGTTCCTGCTCTTTTGCCTGTGGCCGGCGATCGCCCTTACCGGCTGGCAGGGCTGGCTCTGGCTCTGCGCCGCGATCGTCGGCCTCAGCCGGCTCGAGCAAGTCGTCCTAATCGTCCGGGGTGGCCGGGACCTGAACGCCAGCCACGGCTTCGTGCGGGTGACGGCGCCGCCGCCTCAGTAGCCCCGAGAAGTCGACTCCAGCTCCGGTGCCGCCGGCGCCGGGAACAGATGTTTCGAGGCATCGGCGAAGGGGGCGAGCAGCACGCCCGTGGTGGAGTGGGGAGACGCCGCGCCCTCCGCGAGCTCGGCGCCGAAGCTCAGGGCCTCGCGGTCGCGGCCAGGCACGTGCAGCGTGCTGAACGCCCAATCCCAGATCGAAAGGCAGCTCCCCAGGTTGCAGTTGAAGTGCCGCGGGTCCGTCGAATGG
>DASXKT010000190.1:0-1641 GCA_036496685.1 Phenylobacterium sp. | reverse complement strand
AGAACAGCGAGCCTCAGACATGCAGTCATCTTCGACCTTCGGCCAGCGCGGCGCGCAGCGTCCGGCGCCACCGACCCCAGCTCCTGCCCGCCGGTCCCCGCCGGCGCGCTCGCCGTCGAGCAACGGGTTGGTCTGGCTCTTCTTCAGCTACCAGGGCCGCTGTCGCCGGCTGCACTATTGGCTCGGGCGCTTTGGCTTGGTCTTCGTCTACTTCACGGCCCTGATCTCAATCCCGTTGATGTTCCCGGCCCCCAGCCACCAGGCTCCCGACCTCGGCACGGCCTTGCTCAGCCTGGTTGGGGCGCTCTGCCTCCTTGGGTTCTCCGTCGCCTACCTCTGGGCGATCTTCGCGATCGACGTGAAGCGGTGCCACGACCGGGACAAGAGCGGCTGGTTCGCGCTGATCAGCCTCGTGCCGCTGCTCAGCCTGTGGACCCTCATCGAGTTGGGCTTCCTGGACGGACGGCCCGGCGACAACCGCTTTGGCCCGTCGCCGAAGGGTCCGGACCTGACTGTCTTCAGCTGAGGCTCAGGCCGGCCCGGGCACGTTGCCGGCCCAGGCCCACGCGCTGATCTTCCAGCCGCTGGCCTCCCTGCGCAGGGCGAAGACCATCCGCGAGGGCTCGGACACCGCCTTGCCGCCCTGTTTGTAGTTGAACGCCGCCTCCATCACGACGTAGGCGGCGTCGCCGCTGGCTTCCGCGCGGATGGTCCGGCCGAGCACCACCTTTTCCTCGGTCTGTCCGGCCGCGGCCGACGACTTCATCAGATCGCCGACCCAGGCCATGAAGGCGCCGGGACCGTGCCACTGGTGCGGCGCCATTTCATCGAGGATCGACGCGTCCGCCTCGTGCGTGGCCTCGGCCGCCTTGATGTCGCCCTTGTCGAACGCGTCGATGAACGAGTGCACCGTCGCCTGTGCCTCCTCGGCCGGCGTCGCCGCATTGGCGATGCTGCTCATCAACGCAAGGCAGATTGCCCCGATCACTGCGCGCATAGTTTCGCCCCCCTGGCTCGTGGCCGGCGCCTTTCGCGGCCCGGCGAGAAACTCGACCATCCGCTGAGGCGCGTCTGTCGGCAATGGCAAAGAGGGAGGGCCGATCCCAGCCACATGATGCATTGACGATCGCTTGCCTAACCGTGCTGAACTGGCCGGGTGGGCGAGACAGGTGGGGCCAGGTGACCGATTGGACTTCCGGCTACGTCGCCGACGTAAACTATTCCTTCGGGTACTTCCCCGAACTCAATCCGCTGCGGGCGCGGATGATCCTGCTGAACAGCGGGCTGGCGCCGCCGGCGTTGTCGGCCGCCTGCGAACTTGGGTTCGGGCAGGGCGTCAGCGTGAACGTTCACGCGGCCGCGTCTGGCCTGCCGTGGTGGGGGACGGATTTCAATCCATCGCACGCGGCCGGCGCCCAGCAGCTCGCGGCGGCCAGCGGAGCCCAGGCGTCCTTGTACGACCAGGCCTTCGCCGACTTCTGTCACCGGCCGGACCTGCCCGACTTCGACAGCATCGGCGTGCACGGCGTCTGGAGCTGGATTTCGGACGAGAACCGCGCCGCGATCGTCGACTTCATCGGCCGCAAGCTGAGACCGGGCGGCGTCGCCTACTTCAGCTACAACACCCTGCCTGGGCACGCG
>DASXKT010000189.1:0-5848 GCA_036496685.1 Phenylobacterium sp. | reverse complement strand
GGAGGCGGCCATGAGTAGGGTGCGGCCATCGCGCGGATCGAGGACGAGGTGGTTGACGATACTGCCCAGGAAGATCGGTCCCTGGACGCGCCAGGTCCTGCGGCCCTCATCGCTGCGATAGATCCAGGCGCCCTTGCGGGTCCCCACAAGCAACTGGATTGCGTCGGTCATGGAAGCCTCCTGACCTAGGACGCTCCATATCAATTCAATCCGACACCGCCCGGCAAGTCCCAAGCGTGACAGCTCTAGGCGCGTGTCGGCGCAGGCGTCCCCGGAACCGCGTCGGCGATCATCCTGACGAAATCGCCGCGATAGTCGTCGACGACCTTCATGTCGGTGTCGAAGACCATGGTCGCGCGTCGCTTGGCGTCATAGGCCGGCCATTGCGGGATCGACGGATTGTTCGGATCGCCGGTCTTGGCGAAGGCCACCCAGGTCGCCGACAGCCGATCGGACATCTGCTGTCCGCCCCGGGTTCCCGCCCCGCCGATGGCATTGCGCGACAGGTGGAAAGAGGCCTCGACGTCGTGGCCGTGCACCGCGCCGAACTTGCCGTCGAAGGCGGGCGTCGGCCAGTCCCAGACGTACATGTAGACCGGAGCCTTGCCGAGCGCGGCCTTGCGTTCGGCCTGCAGCATGGAATTGCCGCGGGTGGCGTCGGTGAAGGCCTCGGCCTGGGTCAGATAGGCCGATTGGCGCGGGTTCTCGCGGCGATAGGCGGCCAGGATCTGGTCGCCCTTGGCGCCGAACCGCTCGTGGAACAGGCCAGCCAATCCCGCCTCGTCCAGATCGAAGTTGGTGAGCCGGAGCGCAGCGTCGTGCAGCGTGGTCGAGATGATCACCGGCACGTCGGCGGATTCCTGTGGCGCGCCCGGATCGAAGGGATGGTGGGGCAGCACCTTGCCATCCACGACAGGCCGGAAGTTCCCGCGCGATCCCACCTGCGCTTCCAGGAGGTTCTGCCAGGACACCTTTTGGATGTCAGCGATATTGGCCTTTGAGAGGTTCAGGGCCTTCAGCAGCTTCTCGGCTTCGGCGGTGGCTTCCGGCCGCGTCGCCTGGCGAAGCGTCGAGCCGGACTGCACGGCCGCCCGGTGGAACAGGCCCTTGGCCGAAGGGACCGCCAGCAGCGTCGAGGTCTTCGATCCGCCGCCCGACTGACCGAAGATCATCACCCGGCGGGGGTCGCCGCCGAACCGCTCGATGTTGTCGCGCACCCACTCCAGTGAGGCGACCATGTCCATGACGCCGCAGACGCCGGCGTTGGCGAACTCCGGCGGCGCGCCGAGGTCGGCGAGGTGGCTGTAGCCGAAGGCGGCCAGCCGGTGGTTCACGGTCACCACCACCACATCGCCCTGCCGGGCCATCTGCGCGCCGTCGTACATCGGTCCGTTGCCGGAGCCGGTCGCCCACCCGCCGCCGTGGAACGAGACCAGCACCGGTCGCTTGGCGTGGTCGTTCACGCCCGGCGTCCAGATGTTGAGGTTCAGGCAATCCTCGCCCATGCCACCCGGGCCGACATGCCGGTCCCAGGCGATCAGCATGGAATAATCGGATGCCAGGTCGGCCGGCGTCTGCGGCGAGATCTGGCCGTAGCCGATGCTCTCGCGGACTCCCGTCCAGGGGGTCGGCTTCCTTGGCGGCATGAAGCGGTTCTTGCCGCCGGTCGGAGCGCCGTAGGGGATGCCCTTGAACATCTTCACCCGCCCGTTGGCGATGCCCTGGACCTTTCCGGACGTGGTCTCGACGGTCCAGAAGATGCTCCCGGGCTCGCCCCCGCCGCCGAGGATCGGCGCGGGGCGCGCGGGCGCAGCGGCTGGGGCTTGTGCCTGGGCCTTCGAGGCGGTGATCGCGCCGGCCGTGGTGGCGGCGAACGAGGCGGCCTGGATCAGCCTGCGACGGCTGAGGGTCGCGTCGGATTTGCGTTGCATGTTCGCCTCCTACCCGCGAGCTCCGGGCGCCGGCGGGTGCGCGTCCCACCAGGCGCGGATCTCGCCGCGTGGATTGAGGTCCTGCCGGGTGTCGTTGTCGAAGACCATCACCGCACGGCCCTTGTCGTCGTAGGGCGTCCACGGCGGGACGTGGCTGTTGTTCGGGTCGCCGGTTGCGGCGAAGGCGGCCCAGGTGGAGGCCAGCCGGTCGGCCATCTTCTTGCCCGGCGTCGAGCCCGCGAAGAAGCCATCCCGATACGAATGGAACGAGGCCGAGACGTCGATGCCGTGCACCGCCCCGAATTTCCCGTCATAGGCCGGCGTGCGCCAGTTCCACTGATAGACATAGGCCGGCGCTCCCCCGAGCGCGGCCTTGCGGGCGGCGAGGGTGTAGGCCGCGCGGCGCCCGCCCGCGTCGGTCAAGGCCTGCGCCTGGATCAGGAACGGGGTCGCGCCCGGATCGTAGCGCCGGTAGAGCGCCAGCAGTTCCTTGCCCTTGCCGCCGGTCCGCTGGTCCAGCAACGCGCGCAGGCCATCCTCCGTCAGATCGAAGTTGGTGAGGCCAAGCGCTGCGTCCTCGAGCGTCGTCGAGACGATCACCGGCACGTTCGCCGAGACCGCCGGCGCCACCGGATCGAACGGATGGTTCGGCAGGGCGTCGGTCCCGATCACCGGCGAGAAGTTGGCGCGCACGGCGGTCTGGGCCTCCAGGATCTGCTGCCACGACAGCTTCTGGATATCGGCCATGTTGGCCTTGTTGAGCCCGAGTTGCTTGACAAGTTTGTCGGCAGTCTCCGCGCCGGCTTCCGGCGTCACAAGCCGAAGCGCCGCGCCCGACTGCACCGCGGCGCGATGGTAGAGCCCCTTGCCCGGCGGCATCGCCAGCACCGTCGCGGTCTTAGCGCCGCCGCCCGACTGGCCGAAGATCATCACCCGGCTCGGGTCGCCGCCGAAATTCTCGATGTTCTCCTTCACCCATTCGAGCGACGCGATCAGGTCCATCACCCCGGTGACGCCGGCGTACTTGAAGGCCTCGGGCGCCCCGGCTCCGGCAAGGTCGGTGTAGCCGAAGGCGGCCAGCCGGTGGTTCACCGTCACGACGACGGCATCGGCGTAATAGGCGAGGTTCTTGCCGTCGAAGCCCGGCGCGTTGCCCGACCCGCTGGCGAAGCCGCCGCCGTGGAACGAGACGAACACCGGCTTCTTCGCGGCGCGGTCGATGTTGGTCGTCCAGACGTTGAGCGACAGGCAATCCTCGCCCATGCCGCCCACCTGGCGGTCCCACATGATCAGCTGGCCGTATTCGCCGCGGATGTCGGACTGGGTTTGCGGGCAGATCGAAGTGAAGGCGAAGCACTCCCGCACGCCGGTCCACGGCGCCGGCTTCTTGGGCGGCATGAAGCGGTTCTTGCCGCCGGTCGGCGCACCATAGGGGATGCCGCGGAACTCCCATGTCGGGCCGTTGGCGATGCCCTGCACCTTGCCGGTCGCGGTATTGGTGATCTGGAAGAGCTTTCCGGAGCCGCCACCGGCTGCGAGCCCGGCGGGCGGGGTGGCTGGCGGCGTCGGAGCCTGGGCGCCCGCTTTGCCGGCCACGGCGGCCGTGGCGGCGATGGCGGCGCCAGCAATCAGGACTGACCTGCGGCTGGACTCCGGTTGATCCTTGGACATGCGCTTCTCCCGACCAGCTTGATTTTTTTAGGGACGCGCCGGCTGGCTCGCACGCTCCCGTTCAATGCGAAGCTTAGGCGGGGTTCCGGTCTGTGGTCAACGGAGCCTACAGATCACTTTTCGTGGGCTGCAGCTCGTCGACGAGGCGCTGGCGCATGTCCTTGAGCAGCGCCAGGACCTTCAGGGCGTCGCGTGTGGGCCGCCCGATGAACACCGACTCCATGGCCAGGCCATGCAGCGCCGCGCGGGTGAGGTGGGCCAGGACGTCGATTTCAGCGGTCCTTTCCGGAACGCCAAGGTTCTCGGCCATGCGGCGGCGCGACCGATGCAGGGCGGCGTCCAGGTCGTCGGCGAACACCGGGTAGCGCGCGGCGAGTTCGGGATCGCTGCGTGTGGCGATGGTGATCTCCATCAGGGCGATCGCGGCCGGCTCCTGCAACGAGGCCCAGACGGCGTCGACTCCATGGAGGAACCGATCGGGGCCATCCGGGTAGGGCGAGAGGTTGTCGCGGACCACCGCCCCCCTGGCGCGCGAGGCGTATTCGGCCACGCCCAGGATCAGGTCCACCTTGGTGGGGAACTGGTGCAGCAGCGAGCCGCGGCTCACCTTGGCCAGCCGCGCCACCAGGGGCGTGGAGGTCGCCGCATAGCCGAATTCGGCGAGGCAGCGGACCGCCGCTTGCATGATCTTTGCCCGCGTCGCGGCGCGCCGCTCGGCGTTGGGGCCACGCGGGACCTTGGGTTTAGGACCCTTTACCATGGTCTGAGCATGGCGCTCCGGCGTGCGTCCGCCAAGCCTAATGGAAGTCGCGGCTGCGGACGAGACGGTCGGGACGGGCGTGGGGCGGTGGCGGCCGGACGCCAGGGGCGTCTTCGTGGTCCCGCATCTCGCCCAGTTTCGCGGACAGATCGGTGAAGCGCTCAGCCACCAGGTGGATCACACCGTCGGCGACCTGTAGCTGGCCGTGCACCACGAGGAACGAGGCGCTCATCACCAGGCGGCGGTTGGCCTCGAAGGCGTCCTTCCAGCAGACGATGTTAGCGATTCCCGTCTCATCCTCCAGCGTCAGGAAGACGACCCCCTTGGCGGTCCCCGGCCGCTGGCGCACCAGCACGAGGCCGCCCACCGACAGCCTGCGGCGATTGCCCATGGTTTTCAGCGCATCGCAGGGGACCGCCCGCATTCGCGCCAGGTCGTCCCGGAAGAAGCTCACCGGATGGGCTTTCAGCGACAAGCTGGTCGTGCGGTAGTCCTCGGCCACCTGCTTGGGCGGGCTCATGAACGGCAGCTGGACCTGGGCTTCCTTCAGGCTTTGGCGGGTGAGTAGCGGCGCGTCGTGTTCGGCATGGATTTCTCCGGCCATGCCCTTCACAGCCCACAGCGCCTGGCGGCGGTCCAGTCCCAGCGAACGGAAGGCGTCGGCTTCGGCCAGGAGCTCCAGGCCCCGGCGTGACAGGCCTGAACGCAGGATAAAGTCTTCCAAGGTGGCCAGGCCCAGGGCGCGGGCCTTCATGAAGGCCTCGGCTTCCTGCTGCTTGAAGCCCTTGATCTGGCGCAAACCCAGGCGGAGCGCACGGTACGGGGTGCGCGGATCGTCGGGGGGTTCCAAGGTACAGTCCCAGTCGCTGGCGACGATGTCCGGCGGGCGCACTTCCACCCCGTGCTCCTTGGCGTCACGGACCAGTTGCGCCGGCTGGTAGAAGCCCATGGGCTGGCTGTTCAGCAGGCTCGCGCAGAATACCTCCGGATGGTGACGCTTCACCCAGGCCGAGACGTAGACCAGGATGGCGAAGCTGATCGCGTGGCTTTCTGGGAAGCCGTAAGAGCCGAAGCCCTCGATCTGTTTGAAGCAGCGCTGGGCGAAGTCGCGGTCATAACCGCGGCTGGCCATGCCCTCGATGAACATGTCCCGGTATTCCCAGAGCTTCCCGTTGGCCCGGAAGGTGGCCATGGAGCGGCGCAGGCCGTCGGCGTCGCTTTCCGAGAATTTCGCCGCGTCGATCGCCAGCCGCATGGCCTGTTCCTGGAAGAGCGGCACACCCTTGGTCTTGCCGAGAACCTGCTCCAGTTCATTGGCGGGGCCGTGTTCGGGAGACGGCGAGGGGAACTCCACCGGGTCTGTTCCCTCCCGCCGCCGCAGGTAGGGGTGCACCATGTCGCCCTGGATCGGCCCCGGCCGCACGATCGCTACTTCGATGACGAGGTCGTAGAATTTCTTTGGTTTCAGCCGCGGCAGCATCGACAT
>DASXKT010000188.1:0-15335 GCA_036496685.1 Phenylobacterium sp. | reverse complement strand
TGTCGGTGATCCGCAGGCCGACGTTGCCGCGCCAGCCATCGCCGCCGACCTTGGCCATCACGTAGCCGGCCCAATCCTTCTCGGTGACCTTGAAGGCGCCCGGCCAGTAATAGTTCTGCGGCGTCTTGATCGACGAGATCGGCCCGTGCACCCCGTCGTTGATGCCGTTCAGGATCGAAACGATCTTGTCCGGGTCGCCGGCGATCGGGATCAGCAGGCCCGGGATGCCGAGGGCGCCCGAGTTGAAGCCGCTCGGATAAGGCGTGGGGTTGGTGGCCGAGAACGGCATCGTCGGCGACGTCCAGCACTGGCCGTTTGCGCCGAGCGTGCACCCGCGGTCCCAGCCGTCGACCTGCCGCGTGTGATCGGAGTAGCGCAGGCCGAACAGGACGTCCTGGAACACCCCGTGGTTGACCGCGTAGTCGCCGTCGACCTTGGCGTAGGTCTCCTTGTCGACCGAGGTGAAGGTCTCGTTCCAGGCCCAGCCACTGGCCAAGCCCGCAGGACTCGCGGGATTGAGGTTGGTCGGCGTCACTTTCCAGCCGTTGCCGGACGGGGCGTAGGAGATGCCCGTGAAGCCGTCGACCTCGAAGGCCGGCTCGGTGGGCGTCTTGCCCTCGCCGTGCGTGTAGCCGACCTGCCCCTTGAACGTCAGCTTATCGGAAGCGTGGAAAACGCCATCGAGGTTGATGTAGTAGCTCTCGCCGCTGGCGTCGGGTCGGACGATGTTGTCGACCACCAGGCCCTCGACCGGCTTACCGGCGGGGCCGATCAGCGGGAAGCTCGCCGAGGTCAGGGTGTTGTTGGCGACAGTGAAACTGGTCGGCGAGTTGTTCGCCAGCTCGCGGGAGCCCCAGTACATGTAGTTGTCGTTGTGGTTCGTGGCGTCGAGCTTCGAATAGAAGCCGTCGAGGACGAACTCCACCTTGTCGGTCGGCCGCCATTGCAGGGTGATGTCACCCCCCTTGCGCGTACGCTCCTGCTCGAAAAGCGATGAGCCGATCAGCGTCGGCGCCCAGACGCCCTTCAGTTCGGGATGGAGGATGCCCGTCTGCATCGTGCCGTCGATCTGGGTATATCCGAGGGTCTCCTGGCCGTAGCGGCGGACGCTGCGCTGTTCATAGAAGCCCTGCACCAGGGCGCCGAAGCTCGCGTCGGAGTTCTGCCACGACAGCAGGCCGTTGATCTGCGGCTTGGTTTTGCTGGTCAGCGAGTTGTAGACGCCTTGCACCGATGCCAACGCGACGACCTGCTGGTGCAGGTCGAGGGGCCGGCGCGTCATGATGTCGATGGCCCCTGAGACGCCGCCTTCCAGCAGCGAAGCGTCCTGGGTCTTGTAGACCTTCGTCGTGTCGACGAGTTCGGCCGGCAGCAGGGTGAAGCTCACGCTGCGGCCGACGGTGGAAAACTGATCGAGGATGAACCAGTCGCCGGTAGAGACGGGGTGACCGTCGACGGTCACCTGGGTGAGGCTGGGCGAGGTCCCGCGGATGGAGACCCGATCGTTCTCGTCGAAGCCGCCTTCGCCGCTGGCGGCGGAGGTGGTGTTCACGCCAGGCAGGCGCTGCAGGGCGTCGGCGACGTTCTTGTCGGGCAGTTTGCCGATGTCGGTGGAGGAGATGACTTCGACGTGGTTGTCGCTCGCGCGCTTGAGCTCGATGGCCCTTTGCAGCGACTCGCGAATGCCGGTTACGACGACCTCGCTCACTTCAGGGGCCGCGTCGGCGGCGAGCACCGGCGTCGCGGCTCCGCAGGCCATAGCGACTGCGCTCACTGAACCGATTAGAATACGCCTACGAACATCCATCGTTTTTCCCCCTTATCCGATTGGCTCGAATTCGCTGCGGCTATAAGCCCATTTCAATACCAATGAGAGGCCGTGTGCGCCCGAATCCTCAGACCACTACCGCTCCAGTCATGAAGCTGTCACCAGTTTACGCCGTAACGCAAGTCCAAATGCAATCCTATTGCGGACCAATCAATAATTGATATGAAAGTGGTATTATCGTGTGGCACAACATGAGCGACGCCGTCGGAAGGGGCTGCGCTCAGCGAGAGGAAGGTTCTTGACGTCGTTCTCCCAACTGGTCGGCGGCCTTAACGAACAGAACCGCGCCCCGCTGTATCAACAGCTGCAGCGCGCGCTCCGCGACGCGATCGAAGACAATCGCCTGGCTGCCGATGAAGCCCTGCCGCCCGAGCGCGAGCTGGCTGAGGAGTTCGGCATCTCTCGGATCACCGTGCGCAAGGCCCTCGACGCCCTGGTGGGGGAGGGCATGCTGACCCGCCGGCAGGGCGCCGGCACCTTCGTGGCCGCGCGCAGCGAGACCCGCGTCGAAAAAAGCTTCTCGAAGCTCTCGTCCTTCTCGGAGGACATGATCTCGCGCGGCCGCCGCCCGGAGAGTGTCTGGCTCAGTCGTTCGGCCGGTACGGTCACGCCCGAGGAGGCCCTGACCCTGGGCCTGAGCCCCGGCAGCCAGGTCTACCGGTTCAACCGGATCCGCTACGCCGACGGCGAGCCGATGGCCCTGGAGTATTCGACCGTTCCCGGCTTCTGCCTGGCGAGCGAGCTATCGGTTGGCGAGTCCCTCTACGAGGCCCTGGAGCAGCGCTCGCTGCGGCCGGTCCGCGCGTTGCAGCGCCTGCGCGCGATCCTGTTCACTGGCGAGCGAGCCAAGCTCATGGGGATCGAGGACGGCGCCCCCGGACTGCTGATCGAGCGTCGCAGCTTCCTCAAGGACGGTCGGCCGGTGGAGGTCACCAAGTCCTACTACCGAGGCGACGCCTACGACTTCGTGGCCGAGCTCAACACCTCGGCATCCTGAATGCCTGCAGATGGGATAGCGTTGGGTACGAAGCCTCCTTCCAAGCCGTCGGCCAAGCCGGCCCTTGCGGCTGAGGGCACCAGGATGTTCCGCGAAGCCGCCGAAGCGTCCGAGCTGATGCGCGCCCAGTTGATCCGGAACGCCCCGATCGTCTCGGCCCTGGCTCGGCGCCTGCGCGACACGCCGCCCCGGGCGGTGGTGACCTTCGGTCGCGGCAGCTCCGACCATGCCGCGACCTACGCCCGCTACCTGATCGAGACGCGGCTTGGTGTGATGACCTCGTCGGCCGCGCCCTCGGTGAGCTCGGTCTATGACGCATCGCCCGGCATGGAAGGCATGCTCTGCCTGGTGATCTCGCAGTCAGGCCGCAGCCCCGACCTGCTGGCCGCGGCCCAAGCCGCCTCGGCCGCAGGCGCCGAGGTGGTGGCCTTGGTGAACGACGAAACCTCGCCGCTGGCCGCGCAGGCGGATCTGACAATTCCGCTCAGCGCCGGTCCCGAGCGCAGCATCGCGGCGACCAAGTCCTATATCGCCGCCCTCACCGCCGCCGCGCAGCTCGCGGCCTACTGGCTCGAGGACGCCACCCTGCTGGCTGCCCTGGACGGCCTGCCCGATCTGCTGGCCGAGGCCTGGCGTCGGCCGTGGGCCGCGGCGCCGGCGCGGCTGGTCGATGCGCGCTCGCTCTACGTGCTGGGTCGCGGGGTCGGCTTCGGGATCGCCCAGGAAGCTGCGTTGAAGTTCAAGGAGACCTGCGGCCTGCACGCCGAGGCCTTCAGCACCGCCGAGGTCCGGCATGGCCCGATGGCCCTCGTCGGGCACGGCTTTCCAATCCTTGCCTTCGCCCAGGACGACGAGACCCGCCCGGGCGTCGAGGCCGCCGTCGAAGCTTGCGTCAACCAGGGCGCCATGGTGATGAAAGTGGGCGGGGTGGATCAGTGGGGCGTCACGCGGCTGCCCGCGCCGACCGCCCACCCGGTGCTTGAGCCGATCGTCTTCGTGCAGGGCTTCTACCGCATGGTCTGCGAACTTGCGGTGGCGCGGGGCTTCGATCCGGATCGTCCGCCGCACCTCTCCAAAGTGACCGAGACCACTTGATGGACCTGGCGCTCGTCAACGGCCGGGTGATGACCGATCGCGGCCTCGAGGAGGGCTTGGCGGTGCGCCTCAGCGAGGGCCGCATCTCCGCCGTAGGGCCGGCCGCAGACGTCGCCGCCGACGCGCAGGTGCGGGATCTGGAGGGCGGCCTGCTGCTGCCGGGCTTCATCGACATCCAGGTCAACGGCGGCGGCGGCGCGCTTTTCAACGACGCCCCGACGGCGCAGACGATCGCCGCCATCGGCCGAGCGCACCGTCGGTTCGGCACCACGGGCTTCCTGCCGACCCTGATCAGCGACGAGCTGCCGGCGGTCGAGGCCGCTATCGCCGGGACCCGCGCGGCGATGGCCGACGGCGTGCCGGGCGTGCTAGGCCTCCATATCGAAGGCCCGTTCCTCAACCCCAAGCGCAAGGGCATCCACGAGCTCAGCAAGCTCAGGCGGATGGATGAGGCGGCATTCGAACTGCTGACCTCGTTGGGCGGCGGGCGCACGCTGGTGACCCTCGCGCCGGAGACCACCAATCCGGAGATGATCGGGCGCCTGGTCGCCGCGGGCGTCGTGGTCTCCGCCGGCCATACCAACGCCAACTACGCCACCGTGCGCGCGGCCCTGGACCGGGGACTTTCAGGCTTTACCCACCTGTTCAACGCCATGGCGCCGCTCACCAGCCGCGAGCCGGGCGTGGTGGGCGCGGCCCTGGAAGACGAGGGCAGTTGGTGCAGCATCATCGTCGATGGCCACCACGTCGATCCGGTGGTGCTGCGCGTGGCGCTGCGCTGCAAGCCGCATGAGCGCTTCATCCTGGTTACCGACGCCATGCCTTCGGTCGGCTCGGAGGCGACGTCGTTCGTCCTTCAGGGCAAGGCGATCGCGGTGAAGGATGGCGTCTGCGTCGACGAGCATGGGACACTGGCCGGCTCGGACCTCGACATGGCCAGCGCGGTGCGCAACGCCGTCGGGCTGCTGGGCCTCGACCTAGCCGACGCCTCGCGGATGGCGAGCCGAAGCCCCGCCGAATTCCTCGGTCTCGGCGACCACATCGGGCGGATCGCCACCGGCTATCGCGCGGACCTGGTGCTCCTGGACGCGGGCCTCAAGGTGCTCGACACCTGGATCGGCGGCGTGGACGTCCAGACGGCGGATGCGCAGGGGAACCACGCCGCGCATGGCTAGGCCCCGTCGCCTGAGCCTTGCTGCGACCCTCGGGCTGCTTCTGGCCGGTCCGGGACTGGCCTTCGCACAACCTGTGCAGCCCACCGCAAACGTGATCCCGCAGCCGCTTTCGGTGGCCGCGACCTCGGACGCGACGCCTGTCGTGGTCGCCGAGGGCGAGACCATTTACGCACCGTCCGGTGACGCCGCCGCGCAGGCCACGGCCCGCTACCTGAGGGACCTCGTCCTGAAGACCCGCGGCCTGACGCTCAAGCTGGCGAGCGGCGCGCGGCCTCCGGCGAGCGGTCCGGCGATCGTCATCGAAAGACATGGCGGCCTCGCCGCCGAGGCCTATGGGCTCGACGTCGAAGGCGGCCAGGCGCGGATCAGTGCGACCGACGATGCTGGTCTCTTCTATGGCGCCGTCACGCTATGGCAGCTGCTGACGACCGACGGCCAGCGCGGGCAGGCGACGCTGGCGCCCGTCCGGATTGAGGACCGTCCGCAGTTCGCCTGGCGCGGCCTGATGATCGACTCCGCGCGCCATTTCCAGCGGCCCGCCGAGATCGAGCGAATGATCGACTGGATGGCGCTGCACAAGCTGAACGTCCTGCACTGGCACCTGACGGACGATCAGGGATGGCGCCTGGAGATCCGCAAATATCCGAAGCTTACCGAGGTCGGCGCCTGGCGCACGCCTGTGGCGGGTTCGCCGGACGGCGCGGAACGCTACGGCGGGTTCTACACCCAGGACCAGGTGCGCGGGATCGTCGCCTACGCCGCGGCGCGACACGTGACCATCGTGCCTGAGGTCGAGATGCCCGGACACGCCGTCTCGGCGCTGCTCGCCTATCCGCAGTTCAGCGCCGGCGCGCCGCCGACGCCCGCCGAGCAGGTCAGGTGGGGCGGCTTCCCCAACATCTACAACGTCGATGACGCGACCCTGAGCTTCCTCGAGGATGTGCTGACCGAGGTCATGGGCCTGTTCCCCGGCCGCTATATCCACATCGGCGGCGACGAGGTGGGCAAGGAACGCTGGAATGCGGCGCCCGAGGCCCAGGCGCGGCTCAAGGCGATCGGCAAGACCGACCCCGCCGTCCTGCAGGCAGACTTCACCGGGCGGATCGCGGCGTTCATCCAGGCGCACGGGCGCCGCCTGGTCGGCTGGGACGAGATCCTGCAGGGCGGGGACCTGCCGGCCGATGCGGTGGTGATGTCGTGGCACGGGATCGACGGCGCGCTCGCCGCCGCGGCCAAGGGTCACGACGCGGTCCTGGCGCCCGCGCCGATCCTCTACTTCGACAACCAGCAGGCCAGCCGGGCCGGCGAACCGCCCGGTCGCGGCCTGACGGTCAGCCTGCGCGACGTCTATGCCTTCAACCCGCTGCCGCCGAGCCTGACGCCGGAAGCCGCGCGGCATGTGCTGGGCCTGCAAGGCGCCATCTGGACCGAGCATGTCCGCACCGAGTCGCAGCTCGAAGCCATGGCCTTCCCACGGATCGCCGCGGTGGCCGAGGCAGGCTGGTCGGCGCCCCAGCGCCGCGACTGGACAAGCTTCGCCCGCCGGCTGCCCGCGCAGTTCGGCCGCTACGCCGCCCTGGGCGTTGGGGCTGACCCAGCCGCGGTTTCCGTCGGCGTCGAGGCCACGGCCGCGGGGCCGGACGCGGCCACCGTCGCCCTGTCGAGCCAACTGGGCGCGGGCGAGATCCGCTATACGCTCGACGGAACCCAGCCGGGCCCGGCGTCGGCGGTCTATGGCCAGGACTTTCCGGTCCAGCTCCCGACGCGGCTCCGGGCCGTTGCGGTGTTGGATGGCGCTCCGGCTGGCCCGATGGTCGATCAGACGCTGGACGCCGCCTCCATCCGGCGGCGCGCGAGCCAGCAACTGCGCCTCTGCAACCCCGCGCTGGCGCTCAATCTTGGGGGGGCGCGAAGCGGCCAAGGCCCCGATCCGACCTACCTTATCAATCCACAGGACCGCTGCTGGATCTATCCGGGCGCGGACCTGACGGGCGTTGCGCAGGTGACGGTCGCGCTCGCGCGCCTGCCGTTCAACTTCGGCCTCGACGCCGGCCACAACACCGCCATCGTGCGCCCGCCGCGCAGCGCTGGCGGCGAGCTGGAAGTGCGCCAGGACAGCTGCGTCACCGATCCCATCGCCGTCGCACCCCTCCCGCAGGGTGGGGTTGGCAGTCGAGCGACCGTAAGGCTGCCGCTGCCGGCCCGCAGCGGCCGCCACGACCTCTGCTTCACCTATACGTCCGCGAGTTTCGACCCGATGGTAGCGATCGACTGGGTGCAGCTCGCCCCGCCCGCGGGTGCTTCCGCCGGGAGGCCGTGACCGTGGTGACGCTCAAACTCCTGGCGCCCGTCGCGGGCTGGGCCGCGCCGCTTGACGAGATTCCCGACCAGGTGTTCGCCACCGGCCTGATCGGCGAGGGGATCGCCATCGATCCGATCGGCGAGACCATCGTCGCGCCCTGCGATGCAGAGGTCATCAAGGTCCACCATGCCCGCCATGCCGTGACACTGCGGGCCGTCGGCGGCGCGGAGATCCTCATCCATGTCGGCCTCGATACTGTGGCCCTGGGCGGCGAAGGCTTCGAGGTCCACGTCGCGGACGGCCAGCGGGTGCGAGCCGGCGAACGGCTCCTGAGTTTCGACCTCGATCGCCTCGCCCGACGTGCGCCGAGCGTCATGACCCCGGTTGTCCTCACCAATCCCGACGAGTTCGCCATCACCTGGCGGCGGACCGGGTGCGAGGTGGCGGCTGGCGAGACCATCCTGGAGCTGGCGCCGCGCGGCGAGGCTCAAGCCGCGCCGGGCGCTGACCTTCGCGAGACCGCGTCGCGGCGCGTGAGGATTACCCACGCGCACGGCCTGCATGCACGGCCAGCAGCGCTCCTCGCCGCGGAAGCAAAGCGGACCGACGCAGTGATCGAGGTGTCGCTCGGCGGACGCCAGGCCAGCGCCCGGAGCACAGTGGGCCTGATGAGCCTCGGCGTTCGAGGCGGCGACGAAATCGTGCTCACCGCGCGTGGCGACGGAGCCGAAGCCGCGCTGGCCGCCATGATCGAGCTGGTCGAGCGCGACATCAACTCAGCGCCGGAAGCCAAGGCGCCCGCGACGCCGGTCCCGCCGCCCGCCAGGAGCGATGCCCCAGGCATGGTCTCCGGCGTGGCTGCGGCGCCGGGCTTCGTCATGGGCATCGCCGTGCAGTTCACCTCGGCGCCCGTCCACGTGGACGAGGCGAGCGCCGGCGAGGCGCAGGAGGCAGGCCGCCTGGAGGGGGCCCTGGAGTCCGTCGCCGCCGCCTTGCGGGCCCGTGCCGCCACGGTCATTGGCGATCGCCGCGCGTTGCTGCAGGCGCATCTCGCCATCCTTGAGGATGAAGAGCTGGTCGCCGCTGCGCGTCGCGCCGTAGCGAACGGCGCCAGCGCCGGCGTGGCCTGGCGTGACACGATCGAGGGCCATGTTGCCGCGCTGCAGGGTCTCGGGGACGAGCGCCTCGCCGAGCGTGCGGCGGACCTCAGGGACCTGGAACGCCAGGTGCTGCTGGATTTGAGCGGCGAGCGCGCCGCGGCGATCGAGTGGCCGGAGGGCGCGATCCTGCTCGCCGAGGACCTCATGCCTTCCGACCTGGTCGGCCTCGACGCCGGCCAGATCGTCGGCCTGTGCACAGCCGGCGGCGGACCGACTTCGCACGTGGCGGTGATCGCCGCGGCGTTGGGTATTCCGGCGGTCGTTGCGGCCGGCCCCGGCGTACTGACTGTTCCCGTCGGCCAAGTGGTCATCCTCGACGGCGATGCAGGTGTCCTGAACGCCGAGCCGGACGCAGGCGAGATCGAGGCCGCCAAGGCCCAGATCACCATGCGTGGTTCGCGCAAGGCGCTGATGGCGGCCGCCGCCAAGGGGCCCTGCCGCACGGCGGACGGCGTGAGGATCGAGGTGCGGGGCAACGTCGGCTCGCCGTCCGACGCGCGGCGGGCGGCGGAGAATGGCGCGGAGGGCTGCGGCCTGCTGCGCACCGAGTTCCTGTTCTTAGAGCGCCGGTCGCCGCCGGGCGAGGCCGAGCAGACCGCGCAGTACCAATCTGTGGCCGACGCTTTGGCAGGCCTTCCGGTAGTCATTCGCACCCTGGATGTGGGCGGCGACAAGCCCGCGCCCTATCTCGCGCTGCCGGCCGAGGACAACCCGGCGTTGGGCTTGCGCGGCGTGCGCATCGGGCTGAGCCAGCCTGAACTCCTGAGGACCCAGATCCGCGCGATCCTGGGGGTCCGACCGGTAGGCCAGTGCCGCATCATGCTGCCGATGGTGGCCAGCCTCGATGAACTCCTGGCGGTGCGCGCCCTCGTCGAGGAGGCCCGGGCAGAGCTCGGCTACGAGGGCGCCATATCGCTCGGTGTGATGATCGAGACGCCGGCAGCCGCAGTCACCGCCGACCTCATCGCGGCCCACGCTGACTTCCTGTCCGTCGGCACCAACGACCTGGCGCAGTACGCTCTGGCCATGGACCGCGGCAACCCGGCGCTCGCTGGCCAGGTGGATGCGCTGCACCCCGCGGTGCTGCGGCTCATCGGCTTGGCCGCTGAGGGCGGGCGTAAGCACGGTCGGCCCGTGGCGGTCTGTGGGGCGCTCGCCTCGGACCTGGCGGCTGTGCCGATCCTCATCGGGCTTGGCGTCACCGAGCTTTCCGCCGCGGCGGCCGTGATCCCGGAGGTCAAGGCCCTGGTGCGCACGTTGAACGTCGCCGACTGCCGCGAGCTGGCCGATCGGGCCTGCGCCGAAGTCTCCGCTGCGGCGGTGCGCGCCCTTGCAGCCACCGCCCAAGACCCGACGCAGCCCGCGACCGGAGCCGCCCCATGCCCAACCGCCCCAGCCTGAACACCCCTCGCTTGAGCCTGGGCGCCCTGCAGCCGCTCGGCCGAGCGCTGATGCTGCCGATCGCGGTGCTGCCCGCCGCCAGCCTCATGCTGCGCCTGGGTCAGCCGGACCTGGCGTTCGTGCCGGGGTTGGCGATCGCAGGGCCGCTGATGGCGGCAGCCGGCGACGCGATCTTCCACAATCTCGGCCTGCTCTTCGCCATCGGCGTGGCCGTGGGCCTGGCGCGCGGCAACGACGGGGCCGCCGGCCTGGCCGGCGTGGTATGTTTCCTGGTCGCGACCCATGGCGCCCAGGCCTTGTTGAAGGCACCGCCTGACGCCATCGCGGGCCTGACCGGCAAGCCCGCAGCCCTGGCGGCCGCAGCGTTCAAGGATGCGGCGATCTCCAAGCTCGGCGTGCCGATCGGCATCATCTCCGGCCTGATCGGCGGCGGCTTCTTCAACCGGTTCGGCGCCATCAGGCTGCCCGACTACCTCGCGTTCTTCGGCGGACGACGCTTCGTCCCGATCGTCAGCGGGTTCGCTGGGTTGGGCCTGGCGCTCGCTGTGGGGCTCGGCTGGGCGGCGCTGAACTCAGGCATGGACAACCTCAGCCGCGCCGTGGTGGCCGCGGGCCCCGCCGGCCTCTTCGTCTACGGAGTGCTCAATCGGCTGCTGCTGGTCACCGGCATGCACCACATCCTCAACAACATCGCCTGGTTCATCCTCGGCGACTTCCACGGGGTCACCGGCGACCTGAACCGCTTCATGGCTGGCGATCCTTCGGCCGGCGCCTTCATGTCCGGCTTCTTCCCGGTGAAGATGTTCGGTCTGCCGGCGGCGTGCCTGGCCATGTACCACGCCGCCAAGCCCGAGCGGCGCAAGGCGGTGGGCGGGATGCTCCTGTCGCTGGCGCTGACCGCGCTGCTCACCGGCGTCACCGAGCCGATCGAGTTCAGCTTCATGTTCCTGGCGCCGGCGCTCTATCTGCTGCACGCGCTGCTGACCGGCGCGTCGATGGCGCTGATGGATTCGCTTCACGTGCGAATGGGGTTCGGGTTTTCCGCGGGCCTGTTCGACTATGTGCTGAACTTCAACAAGGCGACGCGGCCCTGGGTGCTGCTCCCGGTCGGTGCGACCTATTTCGCCCTCTACTACGGCGTGTTCCGCTGGGTGATCGCCCGCTTCGACCTGAAGACCCCGGGACGCGAGGACGAGGCGGCCGCGGCGACGCCCACCGCAAGCGCTGTCGCGGGCAGCCGCGCGGGCGGGTTCATCGCGGCGCTGGGAGGCGCGGCCAACCTGCGCTCGGTGGACGCCTGCACGACGCGGCTGCGGCTTGTGGTGGCGGACCAGGCGGCCATCGATGAACCGGCGCTCAAGGCGCTTGGCGCGCGCGGTTTCGTGCGGCCCTCGCCACAGGACCTGCAGGTCGTACTGGGCCCGCAGGCCGACGATGTCGCCCGCGAGATGCGAGCGGAAATGGGCGCTCGGCCGGAGGTGCAGCCGGGGCCGGCCGGCCGGCCCGCCACGTCAGCGGCTCTCACGCCTCCCGATCTTCCGGCGGTCCTGGCCGCAGTGGGTGGCTTGGACAACGTGCTGGCCATGGAAACCACCTCGAGCCGCCTGCTGCTGAACCTCAAATCCCCCGGCCAGATCGACGAAGCCGCGCTCCGCGGTTTGGGCCTGCGCGCGCTAGCCCGGCCAGCCTCCGGCGCCATCCACCTGATCTTCGGGCCTTCGGTCAGCGCCTCCTGAGGCATCCTCCGTACCGGGCCTAATCTCCTCGGTCGGGAACTTACTCTCAGCGGGACCGTTGCCAGTCTGAACGGCGGGAGGATGCGTACGTATGCCCGCGAGGCGACGGCGCGGAGCTGGGACGACGCTGTTGCGTGGTGGCGTGTCAGGCGCCATTGCGTTGGGACTCGCCGCTTGCTCTGGCGGCGTCATGGATCCGATCGGGCCCGTCGGGGCCGACGCCGGCCAAATCCTGATCGATGCGCTCATCATCATGCTGGCGATCGTCATTCCGACGATCCTGCTCTGCTTCTGGATGGCCTGGCGCTACCGGGCCTCGAACACAAAGGCCGAGTATCTGCCGTACTGGTCCTACTCGGGCCGGATTGAGGCGGTCGTCTGGTCGATCCCGACGCTGACGATCATCTTCATCAGCGGGCTGATCTGGACCGGCTCTTACAAGCTCGATCCGTTCCGGCCGTTGTCCAACGTCCCGCCGCTCGACGTGCAGGTGGTCGCCCTCGATTGGAAGTGGCTCTTCATCTACCCGGAGCAGGGGGTGGCGACGGTCAACCAGGTCGTGGTGCCGGCGGGCCGTCCGGTGCGCTTCTCGATCACCGCGTCCAGCGTCTTCAACGCGTTCTTCGTGCCGCGCCTGGGCTCGATGATCTACGCGATGCCGGGCATGGTCTCGCAGGTCAATCTGCAGGCTGACCGCCCCGCGGTGCTGTTCGGCCTGTCCTCGCACTTCAGCGGCGATGGCTTCTCGGACATGCAGTTCGAGGTGAAGAGCGTGCCGCCCGCCGAGTTTGCAGCCTGGGTCGAGACGGCCCGCGGCGGCGGTCCGGTGCTCGATCGGGCGGCCTACGCCGACCTGTCGCGGCAGAGCCAGCGCGTGACGGCCTTCACCTATCGCGGTGTGGATCCGCAGCTCTTCAGCGCCATCACAACGCAGCAGATCCCACCGGGCCCGGGTCCGGAAGCGTCGCGCTCGGGGCGGGAGATTTCGACCGAGGAGAGGCGCTGATCATGTTCGGCAGGCTCAACTGGTCAGCTATCCCCTTCGACCAACCTATCCCGTTGATCACGTCCCTGGTGCTGATTGTGGGGATCTTGGGCGTGCTCGGCCTCGTCACCGCGAAAGGTTGGTGGGGCTACCTCTGGCGCGAATGGATCACCACCGTCGACCACAAGCGCATCGGCATCATGTACTGCCTCCTGGGCGTCGTGATGCTGGTCCGCGGCTTCGCCGACGCGATCATGATGCGCACTCAGCAGGCGATCGCGATCAATGCGCCAGGCTACCTGGCGCCTGAGCACTACAACCAGATCTTCTCCGCCCACGGCACGATCATGATCTTCTTTGCGGCCATGCCGCTGGTGATCGGGTTCATGAACTTCGTCACCCCGCTGCAACTGGGTGTGCGCGACGTGGCCTTTCCCACCCTGAATTCGGTGAGCTTCTGGCTCACGGCCTCGGGGGCGCTGCTGGTGAACATCTCGCTGTTTGTCGGCGAGTTCGCCCGCACGGGCTGGCTCCCGTATCCGCCGCTGAGCGAGCCCACATACTCGCCCGGTGTGGGCGTCGACTACTACCTGTGGGCTGTCCAGATCTCGGGGATAGGGACCTTGATGACCGGGGTGAACTTCGTCACCACGGTGCTGAAGATGCGATGTCCCGGCATGAGCTATCTGCGCATGCCGATCTTTTGTTGGACGACGCTCGCCTCCAGCCTGCTGATCGTCGCGGTGTTCCCAATATTGACCGCGACGCTCGCGATGCTGAGCCTCGATCGGTACTTCGGTTTTCACTATTTTACGAACATGTCGGGGGGCAACCCGATGATGTTCATGAACCTCATCTGGGCCTGGGGGCACCCCGAGGTCTACATCCTGGTGCTGCCCGCCTTCGGGATATTTTCAGAAATCTTCCCGACGTTCTCGGGCAAGCCCTTGTTCGGCTATCGCTCAATGGTCGCGGCCACGCTCTTCATCTGCATCGTGTCCATGATGACCTGGCTGCACCACTTCTTCACCATGGGGTCGGGGCCCGCGGTGAATACCGCCTTCGGCATCTCCACCAGCATCATCGCCGTCGGAACCGGGGTTAAGATCTACAACTGGATCTTCACGATGTACGGCGGGCGGGTGCGCTTTTCCGTGCCGATGCTCTGGTCGCTGGGTTTCATCTTCACGTTCGTGATCGGCGGCATGACCGGGGTGCTGCTGGCGGTGCCGCCAGCCGACTTCCTGGTCCACAATTCGATGTTCCTTGTGGCTCACTTCCACAACGTGATCGTCGGCGGCGTCGTGTTCGCGCTGTTCGCCGGCCTCGACTACTGGTTCCCCAAGGCCTTCGGCTTCCGGCTTCACGAGGGCTGGGGGAGGGCGGCGTTCTGGTTCGCGTTCTTCGGCTTCTGGATCACCTTCACCCCACTCTACATCCTGGGTCTGCAGGGCATGACCCGCAGGCTGCAGCACATAAACATCGAGGAGTGGCGGCCGATGCTGGACCTGTCGCTCGTCGGCGTCGGCGTGCTCATCATCGGCGCCATCTGCCAGGTCATCATGCTCGTGGTGAGCATCCTGAAGCGCGACGAGCTGCGCGACCTGACGGGCGATCCCTGGGATGGCCGATCGCTCGAGTGGGCGACGCCGTCGCCGGCGCCGTTCTTCAACTTCGCGGTCATGCCGAACGTGGAAGGCGAGGAGGCCTACTGGGGCATCAAGCAGCGCGCCATGGAAACCCAGCAGCTTTCGCCGGAGCCTGCCTACGAGCCGATCGAAATGCCGGTGAACAGCCCGGTCGGGTTCTACACCGCCTTCTTCGCGACGGTGACCGGCTTTGCGCTGATCTGGCAGATCTGGTGGCTGGCCGGTTTGGGCCTGGTCGCGGCCTTCATTGGCTTCGTCGTCTTCGCGTGGCGCGACGTGCATGAATTCCACGTGCCGGTCGAGGAGGTGGCGCGCGTCGATCGGGCCCGCCGCTCGGCCCGTGAAGCGCTCCTCGAACAGCTGGCCCGGCAAGGGGCGCTGCCGTGACCGAGATCGGCCTTCCCGCGACCGTCGAGACGCTTCGGCGGGTCCGCCAGGACCCGCACCGGCTCGGCCACCGCGGTCATGGACCGGAGGAGCCGATCGAGGGCGCCGGCCACGGGACGACCGGGCCCGCCAGCAAGCGGATCATCGTCGGCTACGGCTTCTGGATCTTCCTGCTCAGCGACATCGTGATGTTCTCCTGCTTCTTCGCGGCGTTCGCTGTGCTGCGGAACAACACGGCGGGTGGGCCGAACATCTCGCAGATCGTGGACCTTAAGCGGGTCGCGCTGCAGACCGGGGCGCTCCTGCTGTCGAGCTACACCTGCGGCCTGTCCTTTGCGGCGACCAACGCGAAGAGCAAGCTCTGGACTCAGATCTTCCTGCTGGCCACGGGCCTGCTGGGGCTCGCCTTCGTCATCATGGAGTTGCAGGAGTTCATCTCGCTGGCCGGCGAAGGGGCCACGCCGCAGCGCAGCGGCTTCCTGTCTTCCTTCTTCGGGCTGGTTGGCCTGCACGGACTGCACGTCACGATAGCCGGCCTGTGGCTCGCCACCATGATGGCCCAGGTTCAGCTCAAGGGGTTCCGGCGCGAGATCGTGCACCGGCTCATCTGCTTCAACCTG
>DASXKT010000187.1:0-1946 GCA_036496685.1 Phenylobacterium sp. | reverse complement strand
CCGACGGGCGCGACAGCTTCACCGGCTACCAGACACACGCACCGGCGCCCTCGTCGCCCGCTCCGCCGCCTGCCGCGACCTCGTCATGCACCCGGCCATGCTGGCGGCCTGCGACGTGTTCCTGAAGCGCGCCTGCGACCGCTACCAGCTGCACCTGACCCAGGTGATCCGCATCAAGCCGGGCCAGGGCAAGCAGCCGCTGCACCGCGACCGGCTGGCCTGGGGCGGCTTCCTGCCGCCCAGTATCGAGCCACAGTTCAACACCATCTGGGCGATGACCGACTTCACCCAGGCGAACGGCGCCACGCAGGTCGTACCGGGCAGCCCGGCCTGGCCGGAGAACCGCAAGGCAGATCACGACGAGGTGGGTTACGCGGAGATGAAGGCGGGCTCGGTCTTGCTTTACTCAGGCTCGGTGATCCACGCCGGCGGCGAGAACAGCGCCGACCACGACCGGATCGGCATCAACATCACCTACTGCCTGGGCTGGCTGCGCCAGGAGGAGAACCAGTACCTCTCCTGCCCGCCGGCCATCGCCCGCACCCTCGACCCGAAGCTGCAGGCGTTGCTCGGCTACTCGATGGGCAGCTACGCACTCGGCTACTTCACCCCGCCGCTCCCACCCGGCGAAGGCCCCGAAGTGGTGCCGCCCCAGTTCGCCCTCGGCGACAAGATCAAGCCGAACTGGGGCGACGACCTCTACGCCACGGTCACCCAGCGCGTGCGCGCGCAACTGGAAGAAGGGGCCGGCGCGTAGAGCCGCCCGCCCGCCTGCCCTCGCTCTCCCCCCGCGCGCCTCTCACGTCCATTCGGCAGCCCGGGCGATCTCACCCACTAGGTCGGCGCGGACGAAGCGTTCGGTGACCATCACGCGCGGCCTGTCCGAGGCGTTCGGCGCAGTGGCGTGAAAGGTGCGCAGGTCCATCAGCCAGCCATCGCCCGGGTCCGGTCAGCTCCATCACCTCCAGCGCAGATTCTGGACGTCTGCGCCGGCAAGCGCTTCAGCCCGCCCCCTCCTCTTCGCTCGCCTTCATCGCATCCAGGTGCGCGCCCAGGCGATCGAACCTGGCCTTCACCAGGTCGAGCTGAGCGTCCATCCACTGCCTTGCCAGGCTGAGAGAGTCGGGTTCCAGCCGGTAGATGCGCGACGTCGCCTGCCGCCGATAGCTGACCACGCCGCTTTCGCGCAGCACCTTCAGGTGACGGGAGATCGAGGGCCCGGCGATCGGGAAACCGGCGGCGATGTCGCCGGCGTTGCGCTCGCGCTCGGCCAGCATCGAGATGATCGCGCGCCGCGTCGGGTCGGCCAGGGCTTCGTATACATCCACCCCGCCGTTTGGCCCGACGGCTAATTAGCCGTCAAGCTATATATCTGGCCCAGACGCGCGCTGGCCATCACCAGCGCAGTGCCACCTCGAGTTAGTCGCCGGCCTTCACCTGTTCCCGGGCGACGGCGAGAAATTCGTCGGCCTTTGAGCGAACTTCGCTTTCGCGCACCTGAACGCCCGCGCCGGAAAGGTCCTGGATCACCTTGCGCACGACATCTTCTTCGCCGCCCGCGGTCAGCTCGGAGCGGACCACGGCGCGGACGTAGTCCTCGACGTTCTCCAGACCCATTTTCTTGGCGGCCCACTCGCCCAGCATGCGGTTGCCGCGGGATTGGGCCCGGAACTCAAGCTCCTGATCGGAGGCGAACTGCCTCTCGAAGCCTTTCTCGCGGTCCTCGAATGCGGACATTTCCAACCCACAGCTACGTCAGGGTGAAGGGTCTTATCCCGGCCGCTCGGGCCGGGCAATCAGTACCGGTGTCACGGGCCGTCGATATCGTGGAAGCGGGTGTAGTCTATCACGGGCCGGCCATCGTGGTTGCGGCTGAACACGTCGGCCAGCCGCCCGCCCCAGACGATGTCCTCCGGCGCGTACGAAGCCCGCGCGTGGATGGTTTG
>DASXKT010000186.1:0-3362 GCA_036496685.1 Phenylobacterium sp. | reverse complement strand
TCCCCAAAATCGTGCTCCACGATGCTTGCCCTTACCCAATATAGTTTCAGCTTCTTGCCGCTGACCTTCTTATCCTTCTGGTATCGGCCCAGCTCGCTCTCCAGAAAGCCCCGAGCTGCCACGATCTTGGCCGCGTTCTTCTGATCGAGTCCGGCGAAGGTCTCCTTCCAGCCGCCGGCATGGAATCCGTAGAACTGCTCGCGCTCGTGCTCGAATACAAAGCCCTTAGCCTTCAATTGGCGGGCCTCGCCTGTCCGGCCATCCGACTCAGGGCTTTCGCCATCGGTTGAGGCCGCGTCCTTCTTGAGACCGACAAAAGCCGTCGCGCCCTCGGAGAGGATTGTGTTGCGAAGGCGAACGAGAATTTCCCGTTCCTCCCTCGGCGCCTGCCGGCCGAAGGCTGCCGCCCACCGCTGGAACAACGCGAGCGCCGCCGCAGAGGCCGCCCCACGCTCCCACGGGACCACGCCGAAAGCCGCTGCCAGCTCACCCGCCGACGCCACAATGGCGAACCGCGCCGCGCCTCTGCCGGCCTGGCCAGTGTCGCCGGACTCGCGGGCGTGTTCCAGGAAGCCCGCGAAGATATCCTTTGCCGACGCTAGCGCTGCGGCGCGATCACGAACGAGCGCGTTCAGGAAGGCTGGGCCGGCGAGGCCGTAGCAGCGGCCGGCCGCGTTCTTGATCGCGTCGGATACGCCGGCCGCATCCGAACCGTACAACTCGCTCCAAACGCCAGCGCCCTTGCCAGCGTCGGCATCGATATCGAGCAATCGCAGCTCCTGGCCAGTCATGACCTTATCACCCCGGCGGCTCGCCTCAATGTGGGCGCTCAAGGCGGTCTCCCCGGTACTGAGCAGTAGGAGTCGCCACTCGGCGCGCCGGCGCATGGCACCGTTGGTCTGGGCGCGCGCCTTGGCCTGGCCGGAGGCCAATTGATAGGCGGCGGCTCCGGCCTCCTCGGGCGCAAGAAGCGAGAGTTCGTCGAGCACCAACAAGCCGTCGCTGTGGCCCGCCGCCACGCTCTCCAAGGCGTTCGAGGTTGACCGCCAGCTCTGGGCGTAGCCAAGCGGGCCGCCGCCGCCCCAGACCGAGCCGGCCGCCATGGCAAGGGTAGTCTTTCCGCAAGAGGACGGTCCGCGAAGGTGGAATCCGCCGCCCTCGATCGACAACGGCCGAAGTAAGGGACCGGCGAAGGCGGCCGACAAGGCGAAGGTCAACAGTTCGTTGCCCACGGCCATCGCGCCGATCGCCGACTTCCAGTCGTCAAGCTCGCCGCACTCGCTATAGAGCAGGCCAAGCGACTCGCCCGTGAAATGCACTGGCTCGGCCCCGACCGGCCCGATGGTGCGATGGGGCATGACGAAGGCGGAACCGCTCCAGCCAGTCCGATCGGCCAGGATCATGCGAGCGGCGAGCTTCACCCGCGCCAGGCCGCCGCAAAACCTTTCGGCTTTGCCCTTGCCGGGGGCGATCTCCAAGCCGACATCGGCTAGGTCAGCGCGCACGTCCGCCCCGCCGCTCATCAAGCGGCCCCGAGCGATCAGTTGGACTTTTTCGCGGCCGTCAGGGTCCCAAAACCTGATCACCACGCTCCACCCGGAACCGTGCGCATCACGAGCCAGACCGATCACCTCGAAGGGGGCCGATAAAAAGACCGGAGTGACACGCTCGCCCTGCGCGTTTGTGTAGTCGCAGATGAACCCCTCGGCTGTCATGCGATAACCGGGCGGCCACTCCACGGCTGGCGGCGCTGACGCGAATGGCACGGCCGCCTCGATCGCCTGTCGCCCCTGGGCGCGACGCGCGATCGAGGCGTTATCGGTCTTCGGACCGTTCGGGGGAGTCGGCACCGCCTGGCCTTCCCCGGGGGATGCGGGGGGCGCGCGCGGATTGCGGCCTGGCTTCATGCCGATAGGTTCCCGGGAGTCAGCAGCTCAGCCGCGGCCCCCGCCAAGTTGGACTGGTGAAAGAAGGTCTCGAGGCCGACGAAATCTTGGCCGCTCACGACCTGGTCGGCCCATCGATCGGTCTCGAGGCTAACCTTCACCGCGACCCATTCAGCGCCCCCTCGAAGTCCTTCCTCAGAGAAGCCGAACAGCCAGCTTTGGCGTTCGCCAAATGCGGCTGTGTTCGATTGGCTGGAGTCATGGCTCGGGCGAGCTGAGCAAGACGCGCTCACTTCGACATCTCGGCCGTCTCGCCCGCTGTCGATCGCCGCTTGCGGGCCTCCAGCCACGATAAGAGGTCCGCGAGGTCGTAGCTTACCCGCGTGCCGATCTTGACGAACACCGGGCCGCCGCCGCCGGGGAGGCGACTCTTGTTGAGGAAGGAAGCCGATACGCCGAGGAAATTGGCTGCCTCGCTCACGCTGAGCAGCGGCGAAGGTGAAACTGCATGAGACATATGAACGTTCTCCGGGTCCGGGCGAAGTCCCGGATCAAGGCGGAGCCTCGGGGCACCGCTGCGGAGGCAACGCCCGGCGGAGATGTCCGTGGTTCTCCGGAAAGCCAAGGGAATCCGCGGCTTATGTAGCTTGGTGGCATGATGCACCAATGCGGTTCTAAGTTATCCACCGCTTTGTTTTGTGGAGCCCCCCGAAGTTCAGGCGGCCGGAAGGCCAGTAACGGTGACAAGCTCATGTCAGGCCCGGGGGATCCCGCCGCCCGTTACAGCGGATAGCGCCTGTAGCATGGGCGGACCTGCCAACGATGGCTCCCGCGCGGCGCGCCGCCCGCGATGACCCCTGGTGCATCAACGCGGGGGGTCCACCTCGTGCCACCCGACCGTCCAGGGGTTCAAGCTTCAGCGGGGCGGCGAGGGACCGGGTCTTCTCTTCGAGTCTTGGAACTCGGCTCAATGCCGGACACGGCTGGGCTGAACACTGGTAACTGATCGTGTCGTGCCGACCGGCGCGTCCGACAAGGTGAAGACGGGCTGAGTCGTGCTTGTCGCGCCCGCGGTCGTCAGCTTGGCCTTCACAGCAGACGTCAGATCATCCGGCGAGCAGCCATTCCGCGTTCCGGCCGCCCGGCAACGTCAGTGTTCCTGTCGTGCCCCAGCTATCCTGTGCCAACCGTGATGAGGACGGAGGCAATCGCGTGCGCGCGAGCATCGGGGAAGAGACCAACGCGGAGACCGAGATCGAGCGGGTCTGGGCAGCGGCCCTGCCGCGTCGTGAAGGCCGTTGCGGGGCGGCGCTAGCGACCCGAGATCGCGGTCGCGGCCAGGGGCGGAGGCGACGTCTGCGCCAGGCCGGAATTCACCGACTCGACGCCCTCGTACCTGCCGCCATGGAAGCTGGCGGCCGCCGCCACGAAGGTGGCGGCGTTGGCGCTCGGCGCCGGCGGATCGCTGACGAAGGT
>DASXKT010000185.1:0-3369 GCA_036496685.1 Phenylobacterium sp. | reverse complement strand
GTGAAGCCCGCGCGCTGATAGAGTTCCAGTTCGCGGTGGTAGGTGAAGGACCCGCCGGTGTCGGTGCCGAAGACGATGAACACGCCCCGGTCGTGAAGCATCTTGGTGGTCTTCAGGATCTGTTCGAACGCCTCGCGGTAGGCCTTGTCGTCGCCGGGCGCGGAAGTGTCGACCCAGGCCTTCATGGCGCCGCGACGATACCCGATCGGCATGTGGTCGATGTAGTCGACGGCGCCGGGCGGGACCTGGCCGTCGCGGTTCTGGGTCAACTGCTCGTGGATCTCCAGTGTGGGATCGATCGCCTTCTTGCCGTCGACCATCATCTGGATGGTGTGCTGTACTTTGGGGCTCTGGAGATCGAGCGCCGGGAGACGCTTCAGGGCGGTGAGGCGGAACAGGGTCCGGGTGTCTTCTCCCTGGGTCATCACCCAGCCCAGCATGAACTGGTTGATGTGGGTCATCTCGTCATAGCCGGCGACGATCATGTCGTCGGCGGTCGCGAAGGCCGGGACGTGACCCGCGACGCGCATCCCCAGCGCGTGGGCTTCCTTGACCATTGCCGGCACCCAGGCCGGGTTCATGGAGTTGTAGATCTTGATCTGCCAGTAGCCGCGGGCGCCATACCAGCGGACGGCATCGATCGCCGCCTCCTGACTGTCCACCAGAATGCCGTTGTTGGCGCTGAACGGGCTCTTGCCCTCGATGAAGCCAGAGCGGATCACGTGCGGCCCGCCAATCTCGCCGGCGTCGATGCGCCCGATCAGGCGATCCAGCACGGCGTTGTCGTTGCCCATGTCGCGCACGGTAGTGATGCCGGCGATCAGGTTGAGCATCGCGCCGTCCTGGCCCAGGTGCGCGTGCATCTCGTACATGCCGGCGACCAGCGTCCCGCCGGCGCCGTCGATGGTCACCTCGCCAGGGGTGGCGGGGCTGTCGAGCGCTTCGACCGCGGCGATCTCCTTGCCGCGGACGATCACCGAGACCGGCCCGCTCAGCGCTGATGTCTTGGGGTCGAACAGGCGGACATTCTTGATCCGCACCGGGCCGGCGTAGCGGTGTGCAACCTGCTTTTCCATGTCGACAAGTCGTGCCGTCGACCAGTCGGCGGCGAGCTTGCGCAGGCGCACCTCCTCGCCCTCGTAGCCCTTGCGGACGATGATCGAGCTTGCCGAGACCTCGGCGAACAGGTCTCCCTTGGCGTCGAGCAGCAGGGTGGTCGGCGTCAGGTCGATGCCCAGCAGGTCGTAGCGGGTGACTTGCATCGGCCCGCCGGCGCCCTGCACGGTCAGGGTGTCGCCCCTCTCGAGGTGAACCGTGCCGCCGGGCAGGGCGGCCAGGGTCATGTTCGGCGCCTTGAGCAGCGCCTTGGCGATGATGCCGTCGCCCCAAGGGCTGCCGGCCTGGGAGACGTAGAGCCCGGGATTGGCGACGTTCGCCTGCCCGTGGCCGGTGGAGTCCGTCCACTCTGCCTTGCCGCCGGCCTGATGGAACGTCTCGCTCACCTTGGAGCCGAAGGTGGTCGCGCCAGTGATCTTCCAGTCGATCGGCAGGCCGTCGGCGTTCGACTTGATCACCTCGGCGTCGGTCGGGCCGCGGCCGTTGTTCTTGATGTCGAAGTCGATGGTGGTGGTGTCACCCTTGGTGTCGGCGATCAGGTGGCCGACGTTCTTGCCCCCGAAGACGGCCGTGAAGCTGGTGGTCTCGGCCGAGGCGATGGCCGGGATGGCGGTGAGTACTGTGGCGGCAAGCGCAAGGGTTTTGAACATGCCGGCCTTAAAGCATCGGCGCCATGGACGGTAAAGCTTGCAGCCGTCTGGGCTTGCCGCATAGCTTCCGCGCTTCGCTTTTCGGGGGAATGTCACTGTGTTCAAGAAAGCCTTGTTGGCGGGCGCTGGCCTGTCGCTGATCGCGAGCCTGGCGCTGGCCGCCGAGCCTGCAGCGTCCTCGACCGAGGCGAAGAAGCCCGAGGCCGGCGCCACCGCGGAGCCCAACAAGGGCGTGCTGTTCAGCCCGGAGAGCGTCGGCAGCGAAGGCTCGGTGACCATCCGCGGCCAGAAGATCGATTATCACGCGGTCGCCGGCACGATCGTGGTGCACCCCAAGGGCTGGGACGACGCCGCACGACGCGAGCGCTCCGGCCCTGACAGCAAGGACCTCGGCGACAGCAGCAACGTCCAGGCCGAGGCCTCGATGTTCTACACTGCCTACTTCAAGAAGGGCGTGCCCTCTGCCGACCGGCCGGTGACCTTCATCTACAACGGCGGCCCCGGCTCCTCGACCATGTGGCTCCACATGGGGGCCTTCGGGCCGCGCAAGGTCGTGACCGTCGACAACGGCACCCACACTCCGGCCGCGCCCTATTCGGTGGTCAACAACGAGAACTCGATCCTCGACGCCAGCGACCTGGTGTTCATCGACGCGCCGGGCGTGGGCTTCTCGAGGATCGCCGGCAAGGACAAGGAAAAGGCCTTCTGGGGTGTCGACCAGGACGCCTATGCCTTCGAGCAGTTCATCCTGGCGTTCCTGTCGCAGTACGGACGCTGGAATTCGCCTAAGTTCCTGTTCGGCGAGAGCTACGGCACGCCCCGCTCGGCGGTGCTGATCAACAACCTGACGACTGGAGACAGCGTCGACTTCAACGGCGTCATGCTGCTCTCGCAGATCCTCAACTTCGCGCTGAGCGTCGACGGCATCGAGTCGAACCCCGGCAGCGACACCGCCTACATCACTGGCGTCCCGACCTATGCCGCGACGGCCTGGCACTACAAGCTGGTGCCGAACGCGCCGGCGGACGTGACGACCTTCCTCAAGCAGGTCGAGCACTGGGCGATGACGGACTATGCACTGGCCCTGACGGCGGGCGCCGAACTCGATCCGGCGAAGAAGCGCGCGGTCGCCGAGCAATACGCCGCCTACACCGGCCTGCCGGTCGACTATGTGCTGAAGGCCAACCTGCGCGTCACCGGCGGCATGTTCGAGAAGACCCTGCAGTCGTCCCGCGGGATGACCACCGGGCGCATTGATACCCGCTTCTTTGGCCCGGACATGGACCCGTTGGCCAAGGACGCCGACTACGACCCGCAAGCCGCGGCCCTCTCGTCGGCCTACGTCACCGCCTTCAACGACTACGCGCGGCGCACTCTGGGCTATGGCGCTGGCAAGACCTTCAAGCCGTCGGTGCCGCTGTTCCGGTCCTGGGACAATGCCCACCAGCCGCCGGGCGCGCGGTTCACGCCCCGGGCGATGTTGAACGTCATGCCGGACCTAGCCTCGGCCATGAAGTACAACCCGGGCCTGAAGGTGCAGCTACTGGGCGGCTACTACGACCTGGCGACGCCCTACTTCCAGGGCTGGTACGAGATGCACCAC
>DASXKT010000184.1:0-11611 GCA_036496685.1 Phenylobacterium sp. | reverse complement strand
CCCGCACCTTCTCGGCGTAGTAGCGGTAGTCCCAGGGCGCGATTTTGATGCCCGCACCTTGCTTGTCCGCGACAGCCTGCATCTCGGCCACTTCTTCGTGGACGCGCGCGACCGCCGAGGGCCAGACCCGCATCATCAGATCCATGGCGTGCTCGGGTGTCTTGGCCATCGCGTCGTCGAGCCGCCAGTGTGCGTGGGTCGGGTAACCGCGCAGCTTGGCCCGCTCGGCGCGCAGCTTCAGGATCTTCTTGATGATCTCGTTGTTGTCCTTCGCGTCGCGGTTGTCGCCGCGGGCGTAGAAGGTCCGCCAGACCTTCTCGCGCAGGTCGCGTCGGTCCGAGTAGGTCAGGAACGGATCCATCGAGGAGCGTGTGTTGAGGATCGCGTACTGGCCGGGCTTTCCGTGCTCCTTGGCGGCCTGGGCGGCGGCTTCGCGCACGTCGTGGGGCAGGCCGGCCAGGTCCTTTTCATCGAGGTAGAGGACGTAGTCCGTCTCGTCGGCCAGCAGGTTCTGATTGAAGGTCGTGAAGAGCCCGGCCAGCTCCTTGTTGATCGCGGCCACCCGCGCCTTGGCCTCCGGCGAGAGCTTGGCGCCGGCGCGCACGAAGCTGTTCCAGCGCAGCCACGTCAGGCGCTTCTGTTCGGGGGTCAGGCCGGCCTTGTCGCGAGCCTCGTAGACCGCCTCGATGCGCCTGAAGAGCTTCTCGTTCTGCAGGATCTTGTCGTTGTAGGCCGCCAGCTTTGGGGCCATCTCAGTCTCGATGGCGCGCATTTCCGGGGTCGAGAGCGTGCCGCTCCAGATATCGTAGATCGTGCCGATCCGGTCGCCGGTCTTCCCGGTCCTCTCGAGCGCCGCGATGGTGTTGTCGAAGGTCGGGGCCGCCGGGTTGTTGGCGATGGCGTCGACCTCGGCCAGCTCCTCGGCAATGGCCGCCTCGAGCCCAGGCTTGAAGTCGGCGATCTTCACCTGATCGAAGGGCGGAACGCCACCGTAGGGACCGGTCCAGGGCTTGGTCAGCGGATTGGCTGCGGTTGGGCTCGCGGAGCCCTGGCTTGCGGTGGCTTGCGCCGCGGCGCTCGCGGGGATCATGGAAACTGCAGCCATGGCGGTGGAGGCTGCGAGGAACATGCGCCGTTGCATAGGGGCTCCGGAAAGCGAAGGTCGAGAAATACGAACTTAGGGATGAAGGTTGGCAGCGTCACGCGACCGGTCGTCTCAGCCCGAGGTCATCCGGCCGTAGAGTTCGGCGAGCGTGCCCACAGCTCGCTCCGCCTCAGCCCGATCGATGACTTCCTGGTCGTCGCCATAGCCGAACATGTCGCCACCCCATAGTGCCTGGACGACGATGCCGTCGCGCCGGGAAAGCATGCTGACGTTCTTGTAAATGACGCCGTAGTTGACCTCCGGCTGTGGGATCAGCCAAGCGATCTGCCCACGCACCGGGGTGATGGTTTCGTCCCGGCACAGGGCGCGGGCGCCATAGCCCGGGCAATTGATCACCACCTTCTGCTTCAGGCTCGTCAGGTCGCCGAGGGCGTGGAACTCCCGTCGCTCCACCCGGCCGCCGCCGGCCAGGAAGTCGGCCATCAAGGTGTGGCCATAGTCAGCGACGTTGAACTGCATGCTCGAGCTGCGCCGGACCTCGGCGGTCGGAAAGGGCGTGGCGCCGGCCGGGAGCAACTCCGCGTGGGGCATTATGTCGAGGACCCGGTCCCTGAACTCCGCGAACTCCAGGGGCGCCAGCCCTTGCGGGGGTGAATATTCCGGTCCGCCGTTCGGGTCGGACAGGAAGTAGCGGTCGGTCCATTCCACGGGGGAACCCGGCAGCCCGAGGTAGCGCCGGAACCGTTTGAACGAGGTGCGCGCCATTTCCTCCCAGAGCGCTCCGAACTCCGGGCCGACGGCGGACGCCAGCGCGATGCGGCTATCCGGCGTCCAACTGCCTGTGGCCCGCGCCGACCGCGCGTCGGGCAGCAGGTCCTTTGCGTAGACGGTCACCTTTGCGCCGGCCTCCTGGGCGAGGATCGCTGAAGTGAGGCCGAGCGCGCCGCAGCCGACGACCGCGACTTCGGTGGGATTGTTGGCCATGGCCTTGCGCACCGCCACCGTCCCCGACCCCCACGATAGGGACCAGCCGGAGCCGCCGTGGCCATAGTTGTGCACCACCAGGGTGTCGCCGACCTGCTCGGCCTCGATCCTCGGCCCCTGGGCGCGGAACGGGCGCAGGCAGACGGTGATGTCGAAGAGCCGATCCATCCGCGCATGTACAGGCGCGATCGGCGGCCGACGCTCGGCGAAGGGGGGCTTGGGGACGGTGGGTGTCACTGCGGCGGTCGCGCAGCCGCCGAGGCTCAGTAGCCCTGCGCCGGCAGAGCCCAGTAGGAGCCCGCGGCGGTTCAGAAGGTCCAATCGGGTCACGGCCGGCTCCACGATCTGCGCGCCCACGCTTAGCCAAGCCCGGCATTGCGGGGAAGAGTCGACGAAAGGCCGTCGTGACACGGCTTCGGGGCGCGGCTAACACCCCTGGCATGGCCATCGGCGTTTTCGATTCCGGGGTGGGCGGGCTTTCGGTCCATCACAGGCTGGTGGACCGGTTCCCGGCCGCCGATTTCGTCTATCTGGCCGATCAGGCCAATACCCCCTACGGCGGGCGCCCAGGCGAGGAGATCGTCGAGCTGACGCGCGCCGGTTGCGAGCGGCTGTTCGCCGAGGGCTGCAACCTGGTGGTCCTGGCCTGCAACACCGCCTCCGGCATCGCGTTGCGCCGCCTGCAGCAGACGTGGCTGCCCGGCTATCGCAAGGCGCTCGGCCGGCCGGTGAACGTGCTGGGCATCATCGTGCCGACCATCGAAGCGGCCACAGGGCTTCCCTGGGAGCACGAGGCCGAGCGGCGCGGCGACAAGGTTGAGAAGCTCGACGTCCTGGCGGTGTTCTCGACCCCAGCCACAGCGGCCAGCCGCGTCTACGAGATCGAGATCGACAAACGCCGGCAGGACGTCGCCGTCTTCTCCCAGCCCTGCCCGGAGCTCGCTGGGCAGATCGAGGCCGGCGCCTCCCGCGAGGAGCTGGCCGCTGCGATCGAGGGCCATGTGGCGGCGATCACCAAGCGCATCGGCCGCTCGCCCGATCGCGCGATCCTCGGCTGCACCCATTACGAGATCGTGGCGGACCTGTTCCGCGCCGCCTTGCCGCCGGGAACGCCGCTGATCCATCAGCCCGAGGCCACCGCCGACGCGCTCGGCCGCTACCTGGAGCACCATACCGAGTACGACCCGGGAGCGGGCGCCGCTCGCCGCTTCCTGACGACCGGCCGTCCCGGCGCGCAGTCGAGCCTGGTTGAAGCTTTCTGGGGGAGGGCGCTAAGCTTCGAGCGGGCTTAGGGGATCCTTCCCATGAGGATGTTGACGTTGGCGGCGCTGGGCGCCGCGCTGCTGGCCACCGGCGCGCGAGCCGAGGTGACAGACAAGTCCGCCGCCGGGTTCGAGGTCGTTGAAAAAGCGACGATCGCGGCGCCCATGGCCAAGGTCTACGCAGCGATCCTGACGCCGTCGGGCTGGTGGAGCAGCCGCCACACCTTCTCCGGCGACGCCAAGAACCTGTCCCTAGATCCCGCCGCCGGCTGCTTCTGTGAGAAGCTGCCGCATGGCTTCGTCCGCCACATGACGGTGGTCTATGCCGACGGCGCCTCGACCGTCCGGCTGTTCGGCGGCCTGGGCCCGATGCTCTTTACCGGGGCCAGCGGCCACCTCGGCTTCGCGCTGAAGCCCAACGGCGACAAGACGGATCTGACGCTCAGCTACGACGTTGGCGGCTACGCCAAGGGCGGTCTTGCCGACACGCTGGCGGCGCCTGTCGACGGGGTGTTGGGCGAACAGGTCGGCCGCCTGAAGAAATACGTCGAGACCGGCAAGCCGGACTAGGCCGCTAGTGCGGCCTCGCCAGCCAACACCTGGCTCACCGCGTTGATCACCGCCGCAATCCGCAGGGCCGCCTGGATCTGCTGAGCCGAGACGCCGTGCTTCTTTAGCTCGGCCTCGTGGGCGTCGAGGCACATGCCACAGCCGTTCACCGCCGAGACCGCCGTCGACCAAAGCTCGAAGTCGGCTTTCTCCACGCCCGGATTGGCCAGCACGTTCATGCGCAGGCGCGCCGGCAGGGTCGCGTACTCCTTGTTCGTGAGGAGGTGGGTGGCCCGGTAGTAGACGTTGTTCATGCCCATGATCGCCGCGGCCGCCTTGGCGGCGTTCAGCGCGGCGTCCGAGAGGCCGGCTTCGGTGGCGGCGGTCTCAACGGCCTTCACCACCGCAGGCGCGCCCGCCGCATAGGCCGAGGCGACGAAGGCGCCCCACTTCTGCTGGTCGCTCAGCAGGGTTTCCGCGGCTAGGCTGGAAAGGTTCAGGCTGAGATCCTTGGCATAGGCGGGCAAGGTCTCGCGCAGGGCGTCGAGGGGCATGGCAATCTCCAGTTGGAAGGGTGGGGAGGAGCGTGAACGCTCCTCCCGCCGTCGCGGCGCTTAGGCCGCCTTCAGGGTCTCGCCGCCCACCGCGCGGTTGCAGGGGCAGAGCTCGTCGGTCTGCAGGGCGTCCAGCACGCGTAGCGTGTCCTGCGGATTGCGGCCGACGTTGAGGTTGGTGACGTAGACGTGCTGCACCACGTTGTCGGGATCGACGACGAAGGTCGCGCGATAGGCGACGCCTTCCTCTTCGTTCAGCACGCCGAGCGCGCGGGCGAACTTCCCGGAGCTGTCGGCGAAGTTCCAGATCGGCAGGTTGTGCAGGTCCGGGTGTTCGCGGCGCCAGCCGAGCTTGGAGTGCTCGTTGTCGATCGATCCGCCGAGGACCACGGCGTCGCGCTCGGCGAACTGCGGGTTCAGCTTGGCGAACTCGGCGATCTCCGTCGGGCATACGAAGGTGAAGTCCTTCGGATAGAAGAAGATCACCTTCCACTGCCCGGGAAAGCTTTCCTTGGTCAGGGTCTCGAAGGCGCTCTCGCCGTCCTGTTCGTGGCGCATGAAGCCAGGCTTCACGCCCACGATCTTGAAGTCGGGCAGGGTTTGTCCAACGGTCAGCATTCTCATCTCCAGTTTGAAAGTCAGCGCGGGCCTGGGGAGCGGCCCCGCGTCGTCGGAGAGGGAGATGGGGCTAAGCGCCACTAATAGCCAATCGATTGACTATGGTTTTTCGATAGAGCGAGCCTATGTTGATGGCATGCTTCCGACCCTTCGCCAACTGCAATACCTGAAGCTGCTCGCCGAGCAGGGCAGCTTCGGGCGCGCCGCCGAGGCCGCCCACGTCACCCAGCCCACGCTGTCGTCCGGCATCCAGGAGCTGGAGCGGACGCTGGGCGCCCCGGTGGTGGATCGAGCCCGCTCGGGGGTGATCCTGACCGCGGTCGGCGAGGAGGCTCTGCGGCGCGCCACAGTCATCCTCAATGAGGCGGAGGAGCTGGTTGAGGCGGCGAAGAATGCCGGACAACCTCTGACCGGGCGCTTCCGGCTGGGTGTGATCCCGACGGTTGCCCCCTTCCTGTTGCCGCGCGCCTTGCCCCTGCTGCGGGACCGCTTTCCGAAGCTGCGGCTCTTCCTGCGCGAGGACCTGACCCAGCGGTTGATCGCAGCCCTCAAGGCCGGCCAGCTCGACGCGGCGCTGATCGCCCTGCCGTTCGACATGCACGGCCTGAACTGGGCGCACGTGGCCGATGACGAGCTGCTGGCCGCCATGCCGGCCGCCCATCCGCTGGCCCGCCTTAAGTCCGCCGATCCGCAGGCCCTCGAAACCGAGGACCTGATCCTGCTGGAGGATGGCCATTGCCTGCGTGATCACGCGCTCGCCGCCTGCGGGCTGAAGCCGCCGAAGGGGGCGGGGGGTGAGGAGAGCTTCGCGGCCACCTCGCTTCCCACCCTGGTGCAGATGGTCAGCTCCGGCCTCGGCGTCACCTTCCTTCCGGCCATGGCCGTGGACGCCGGCCTGACCGACCCCGCCTCGGTCGCGGTGCGGCCGATCGCGCCTGGCCACGCGACCCGCGAGATCGTCGTCGCTTGGCGGGCAGGCTCGAACCGGGCCCCCGAAGGGCGCCTGCTCGCTCAGGTGCTTCGCGAATGACAGACTAATTTAGACATATCGAAATACGCTTGCACATCAGATGCGGTTTAGATATATCGATACCCGTCCCGACAAAGGAGGGGACTTAAGTCATGCACAGACACCATCATTTTTCCGGCCACCACGAGCATCGCGGTCGGCATCCCTGGGGCGGCCACATGGGTCCGCGCGGGGTTCACGGCCGCCATCGTGGCGGGCGCATCGGCCGCTTCCTGGAGCACGGCGATCTTCGCTTCGTGGTCCTGGCCCTGATCGCCGAACAGCCGCGGCACGGCTACGAACTGATCAAGGAACTGGAAGACCGCACCGGCGGCGCCTATCGGCCCTCGCCCGGCGTGATCTATCCGACGCTCGCGCTCCTCGAGGACGAGGGCTTCATCCGCCCGGCTGTCGGCGAGGCCGGCCGTAAGCTGTATGAGGCGACCGACGCGGGCCGCGAGGCGCTGAAGCAGAACCAGGCCGGCGTCGACGCCGTGTTTGGTAGGATGGCCGAAGCCGCCGAGGGTTCGGATACGTCCCGCCCTCGCATCCAGCGCGCCATGACCAACCTCGGCATGGCCTTGGGCCAACGTCTCTCACGCCGCCCGATCACACCTGAGGAGATCGACCGCATCGTCGCGATGATCGACGACACCGCGGTGGCGATCGAGAAGAGCTGAGGAGCATCGCGATGAAATCAGCTGCGACGATTCTCACGCCGAACGGGCGCCGCTACATGATCCAGCTCTGCAAGCACTTCGGCCATCGCGTGCCGGCGACCTATGACGAACGCGAAGGCGAGATCGTCTTCGAGGCCGGCAAGGTCGGCCTGCGCGCCGCGCCAGAGACCTTCATGGTCTGGGTCAACGCGCCCGAAGCCGGCGCCTTGCAGCGCCTCGAGCAAGTCGTGGAGAGCCACCTAAAGCGGTTCGCCTTCCGCGAGCCGGATCTCGCCCCCGACTGGCGGCGGTCGGCGGCCGTCTAACTAGGTTCGCCTGCCCTCAGTCCATCAGTTTCTGCGTCAGGTAGACGTAGTGCCTGGCCCAGCGGCGGGCGTTGAGTTCCGGATCGGCGTCGTTCGCATGCCCGCCGAAGGTCTGCTCATAGTAGAGGTAGGGGATCCCCATCTTCTCGAGCATGGCCGCGAACTTGCGGGGGTGTCCCGGGTGCACCCGGTCGTCCCGCGTGTTGGTGGTGATGTAGGCCTCCGGATATTTCACCCCGGGCTTGAGGTTCTGGTAGCCCGAATACTTGGCGATGAAGGCCCGGTCCGCGGGCACATCAGGATCGCCGTACTCCGCCACCCATGACGCGCCGGCCGACAGGTGGTTGTAGCGCAGCATGTCGATCAGCGGGCTCTCGATGACGATGGCGTTCCACAGCTCCGGATGCTGGGTCATCGAGACGGTGGTCAGGACGCCGCCGTTCGAACGGCCGTAGATGCCCAGGCGGCGCGGCGAGGTGACCTTGTTCTTGATGAGGTCGCGGGCCACGGCGGCGAAGTCGTCGAAGGCCAGCTGGCGCTTCTCGCGTAGCACCGCGTCGTGCCAGGCCGGGCCGAACTCGCCGCCGCCACGGATGTTGGCGATGACGTAGGCCCCGCCGCGCTCGAGCCACAGCTTGCCCATCTCCGGCACGTAGACCGGCGGCTTGGCGACCTCGAAGCCGCCGTAGCCGTACATCTGGGTCGGCGTCGATCCATCCAGCTTCATGCCCTTGGGACGGACGAGGAAGTAGGGGATCTTGGCGCCGTCCGAGGACGTCGCCCAGTGCTGCTCGACCACGTCCTTCGAAGCGTCGAACCGAGCCGGCAGCGTCTTGACCTTGTTCGCCGTGAAGGCGGCCGCATCGGCCAGCCACAACGACGTGGGATCGAGGAAGCCTTCGGCGGTGAAGAAGAGCTGGTTGTCGTCGTCCGAGGCGCTGACCTCGTTGATATTGGCGTCCTTGGGCAGCGGCAGGCGATGGCCGAGCCAGACGCCAGCCTTGTGATCGTAGACGTCGACCGCGCCCTTCACATCTTCGAGCAGGACGACGGCCAGCCGGTCCTTGGTGCTGTCCACGGTCTGCACCGCATCGTGCGGTCCGGGCTGGAAAACGAGCTGCGGTTTGGCCGTGGCCGCATCTTGCTTCAGTTCGGCGAGGTCATAGCTGATCACCGCGCCGGCGCCGAAACTCTTCCAGGCCTCCTTCAGCGTGAAGACGACCTGCCCGTCGACGTAGGTTTCCAGTTCCACCTTCTTCGGCAACGGGATCGGCGTCAGGCCCTTATCGGTCAGCAGGCTGAACTCGCGCTCGTAGAACGTCAGGCTGCGCTGGATGACGACTCCATCAGTGCGCCCGCCGTCTCCGGTGAGGACATCGCCTTGCACCTGGACGTCAGTCTTGATTCCACGAGCCACTTCACGGACCTCGCCGCCGCGCTTCACGATCTTCACGATGAAGGGGTAGCCCGAGGCGGTGACGTCGCCCTTCGTCCACTCCCGGCTGACGACCAGGGTGTCGTGGTCGATCCAACTGACGTCCTGCTTGCCGTTGTCGAAGTGGAAGCCGCCCTCGACGAACTTGCCCGTCGTGGTGTCGAACTCGCGATATTCGACCGCGTCACTGCCGCCGTCCGAGAGCCGAACCAGGCAGAGCGTCTGGGCCGGCTTCAGGCAGGTCGCGCCTTTCCAGATCCAGTTCTTGCCCTCGGCCTTCGAGAGCGCGTCCAGGTCCAAGAGGGTCTGCCACTGCGGGCTCGCTGTTCGGTAGGACGCCCCGGTGGTGTGGCGCCAGATGCCATGTACGTGCTGGGCGTCCTGCCAGAAGTTGTCGACGCCGCCGGCCCGGAAGTGCGGCGTGGCGATGCGGTCCTCGGCGGTGAAGATCGCGCGGGCCTGGGCGTGGAAGGTCTCGTAGCGCGGGTCGCTCTCCAGCCGCTTGGCCGACTTGGCGTTCTGGCCTTCAACCCAGGCCATGGAGCGGGGCGCGTCGATGTCTTCCAGCCACTGGAACGGGTCGGCGGCGCCGATCGCGGTCGGGCCTTGGGCGTGGGTGATGTTGGGGACGAGGGCGAGCGCCGCCAGGGCGAAGAACAGGGGCTTCATGCCGGGGTTTCTAGCTGTGCCGCGACGGCGCTGTCTCGCCTCACGTGCGTCCTCGGCCGTCTTCGCCTATATGTCCGGCCCCATGAGCCGTCCGTTCCTCAAGATGAACGGGCTCGGCAACGACTTTGTCGTGGTCGAGGCCCGCAGCGCCCCGTTCGCCCCTACGGCTGACGACGTGCGCGCGATCGCCGACAGGGCGAGCGGCGTCGGCTGCGATCAGCTCATCGCCATCGAGCCCCCCGTTCCAGGCGAAGGTGACGGTGTCGACGCCCGCGTGCGCTTCTGGAATTCCGACGGCGAGGAGGTCTCAGCCTGCGGCAACGGAACGCGCTGTGTCGGCTGGCTCTTGATGCAGGCGTCCGGCCAGGACCAGGCGGTGATCGAGACCAAAGCCGGTCGCCTGGTCGCCACCCGCGCCGGCGAGCGGCTGGTCAGCGTCGACATGGGCAAGCCCGGTCTGGATTGGCAGGAGATTCCGCTCGCCTCGGCGCACGACACCGCGGCGCTCGACGCGAAGCTCACCGACGAGCCGGCCCTGGCGACCGCGCCAGGCTGTGTCTCCATGGGCAATCCGCACGTGGTGTTCTTTGTCGACGACATCGACGCCGCTCCTATCACCGCAGCGGGTCCGGCCATCGAGCGCCATCCGCTGTTCCCTGAGCAGGTGAACGTCGGCTTCGCCCAGATTCTTGGCCGCGACCGCATCCGCCTGCGGGTCTGGGAACGGGGCGCCGGTCTCACCAAGGCCTGCGGCACCGGCGCCTGCGCCGCCCTGGTCGCCGCCGCCCGCCGCGACCTCACCGACCGCACCGCGACCCTGGTGCTGGATGGCGGCGAGCTGCTGATCGAGTGGCGCGACGATGACCACGTCATCATGACCGGCCCCGCCGCCGTCGACTTCGCGGGCGAGCTGCCATGAGCGACCGCAACGCAAGCGACGTGGACGTCGTAACGTTCGGCTGCCGGCTGAACGCCTACGAAAGCGAGATCATCCGTAAGCAGGCGGCTGCCGACGGGCTCTCAGACGCCGTCGTCTTCAACACCTGCGCGGTGACCGGCGAGGCCGTGCGCCAGGCCCGCCAGGCGATCCGCAAGGCCCGGCGCGAGCGGCCAGGCGCCAAGCTGATCGTCACGGGCTGCGCCGCCCAGATCGATCCCGCCGCCTTCGCGAACATGGACGAAGTCGACCTCGTCCTGGGCAATGCGGAAAAGAGCGCCGCCGGGTCCTACGCGCCGCAGCCGGAGCTCGGCCGCGTGCGGGTCAACGACATCATGAGCGTCCGCGAGACCGCCGGTCATCTGATCGACGGCCTCAAGGACCGGGCGCGCGCCTATGTCGAAGTGCAGAACGGCTGCGATCACCGCTGCACCTTCTGCATCATTCCCTATGGCCGTGGGAATTCGCGCTCTGCCGCCGCCGGCGAGGTGGTGGCGCAGGTGAAGCGCCTGGCCGCCCAGGGCTATCGCGAGGTGGTGCTGACCGGCGTCGACGTCACGAGCTGGGGCGCCGACCTTCCGGGCGCGCCGACACTCGGTCAGTTGGTGGCGCGGATCCTCAAGCTGGTTCCCGAGCTGCCGCGGCTGAGGCTCTCGTCGATCGACGCCGCCGAGATCGACCCCGACCTCATGCGTTGCCTGGCGACCGAGCCCAGGCTGATGCCCTATCTGCACCTGTCGCTGCAGGCGGGCGACGACATGATCCTCAAGCGCATGAAGCGTCGCCACAGCCGCGCCGACGCCCTCAAGCTGGTGCGCGAGGTGCGCGCCGTGCGCCCCAACACCGCCTTCGGCGCCGACCTGATCGCCGGCTTCCCGACAGAGACCGAGGCGATGTTCGAAAATACGCTGTCCCTGGTCGAGGAGGCGGGGCTTTCCTTCCTGCACGTCTTCCCGTTCAGCCCTCGCCCCGGCACGCCCGCCGCGCGGATGCCGGTCGTGCCGCGCGCCGCCGTCAAGGAACGGGCCGCCCGCCTGCGCGCAGCCGGCGATGTCGCGCTCTCCCGCCACCTGCAGCGCCAGGTCGGCCGAACGGTGATGGGCCTGGTCGAGCGCGACGGGGTCGCCCGCGCCGAGGACTTCACCGAGATCGCCTTCGAGGGCCACGCCGTAGTCGGCGAAGTCGCGGCCCTAACGGTCACCGGCCACGACGGCAGGCGCGCGATCGCCAGGTCGCAGCTCCTGGAGGCCGCAGAATGACCGGTGCGACCGGCGGCTGCCAGTGCGGGGCGATCCGCTTCCGCATCGACGGCGAGCTCGGCGAGGCCAGCATCTGCCATTGCCGCATGTGCCAGAAGGCGCTCGGCGGCTTCCAGAACCCGCACGCGGGCGATGGCGCGCCGACCGTCGTGCCCCGTGACCAGAAGCGGCACGATTTCGCCCACCGCCGCCTCGCCGGTGAAGGCGATCTCGGTGAAGTCGTCGGCCCGCGCCAGGCCTTCCCG
>DASXKT010000183.1:0-2386 GCA_036496685.1 Phenylobacterium sp. | reverse complement strand
TAGCCGAGAAGTCCTCTGGAAGATGCTCGGGGCCGCACGCCCGCTTAATATCAGCTTTAGTAAGCTTCTTGGCAATTAGCGATCGCAGATGATTCTCTATTTCTGCCAGGAGTAAGAAGGGCGTGCTGATCGATTCAAACTGCTCCGCAATATCTGTGGCAGTCACGATGCCAATAATCCGCCGATCGGGCGCCCTCACCAGCACGTAGTCTGATTCTCGTATGACCCGGATCGCGTCGAAAAGCGTCGCGGATGCGGAAATCTCGCGATGCTCGTCCATGAAGTACTGTACATCCGCCCCGGTGATATTGGCAGCTGTGCGTGCCCCGATCGACGCCCAACTAACCACTCCTTTCACGTCCCGCTCGTTGGTCATTACGGGAACCTGGGAGAAGTTGCGGGCGAGCATCATCGTCGTGGCTTCCTGCAGAGTCGCATTCGGCTTTACCGACACTGGCTCACTGTCGGGCGTGATGATCTTGCCAATCTTGAAGGATGGATCGTCTGCCGAGGCATGTTCAAGCCGCTCATCGGCATGACCGGACGCGTTCGCGCTCGACGCACCATGGGTCCCTGGCTTCGCCAACTCGAAAGTGATCGGGTTGTCGACCCACGTGTCAAGATAACTTGGAACTGTCCGGACGCCGGCTTTCTCGAGCTCCCTGTCGACGTGCTCGACATTTAGCCGCGTTCGCCTCTGAACGTCGAACCAAGACAAGAAGCTCCTGATGGTTACGGGAGGAACGGTATTCCCCTCCTTCAGGATCGTAACCACTTGGTCAAGCTCGCTCACTTCTGACATCGTCTCTCCCCAGCCCAACCTACGGTTAGGCCGCTGATGGCCGTGTGCCAAGGCGTGAGCGATGTCAGGCGGTGGCGTCCGCTCCGACGCTTGACGTCGCATGCTGAGCGAACACGCCCTGATTCAGGGTCGCCGCGCCTCTCCATCGCTAGATTTCAGCCGCTTGGCGGGTAGTGGCAGGTGGTCCGCGCGCTAAAGCCGCGGATCGATCGGTTCGCTCTCTAGCGCTAGGACGGCGAAGACGCACTCGTGCACGCGGCGCAGGGGCTCGCGGGCGACGAAGCGCTTCAGGCCGGTGTGGCCGAGGGCGAATTCGCGGAGCGCCAGGTTCCGTTTGCCGCCGAGGCCGCGCCCGCGAAGCCGGGTCAGGTGCTCGGGGGCGTCGTACTCCGGCCCGTAGATGATGCGCAGATACTCAGAGCCGCGCACCTTCAGCGCCGGCTGGATCAGGCCCTTGGGGCCGCGGGCGATGAAGTCGCGCGGCTTGACCACCATGCCCTCGCCGCCGCCGGCGGTGAGCTGCTCCCACCAGAGGGTGGCCGCGCCGACGGCGATCGGGTCGGCGAGATCGACGCGCCGCCACTGTGTGGGCGCGATGACGGCCTGACCCGCCGCGGCCAGGCGGTCGGCGACGCCCATGTGCCAGACGTGGTCCTGGTCGAACCAGACGCGGCCCTCGCTGGCGAGCAGGTGGAACGGCGCGACGCGCAGGTCGTCCACGCCCGCCACCGGCCAGACATAAGGCGCCCAGGCGCTGGCGTAGTGCGCCGCCCGCTCGGCGCGGTCGGAGAACCGGTCTAGCAAGGCTTCCACCGGCGCGCCGTTGTCGGCAGCGCGGCGCAGCGCTTCCACGGCCGCCGCGAGGCCGGCGTGGGACGAGACCGCGACCGGCTCGTACTGGCTCGTGATCAGCGCCCCCGCCTTGGCGGACCAGGGCATGATCTCGGCGTCCAGCAGCAGCCAGTCGGTGGTGAGTTCGTCCCAGAGCCCGGCCACATTCGCGGCGGCGCGCAGCCGCCCCAGCACCGCCTCGGTCGTCGCCGGGTCGCTGAAGAAGCTGCGGCCCGTCCGGGTCCAGATCGCGCCGCTCTCGTCACCCGTGACGCCGAACCGGGCCTGGGCCGCTTCCGCGGTCCGGCAGAGGGCGATGACCGCCCGCGAGCCCATGTGCTTCTCCTCGCACACGACCTCGGCGACGCCCGCTTTCCGGAAGTAGTCGAACCCCTCCTCCGGCCGTTCCAGCCAGCCTTCGGCGGCGTTGGTCTCGGATGGCGACATGGTCGGCGGCAGGTAGGCCAGCCACTGCGGCGCGAGCGCGAAGCGGCTCATCACCTCCAGCGCCGCGGCGGCGTTCTCCTCAGCCACCACCACCCGGCCGCGCAGCTCGGTGTCGATCCAGCGCCGGCCGCTGACGTCGGCCATGTCGAGCAGGTCGTCGGCGAGCGCCTGGCTGGAGCGATCTCCGCTGACCGGCGCCAGGGGTCGCTGCGGTTCGAACCAGACCTGCCGGGCCGGGACCGCCAGGAGTTCCTTCTCGGGCCAGCGCAGCGCGGTGAGCTTGCCGCCGAAAACGCAGCCGGTGTC
>DASXKT010000182.1:0-5760 GCA_036496685.1 Phenylobacterium sp. | reverse complement strand
TCGGTGGAGCGCCCGACATCACCTCTATCGGCGTGCGGATCGTCAGGTGGTCGTCGACCACAATCTGAAGTCTATGCGGCGGAGCCGGCGCCTTGAATGCAGGTTCGGGCGCCACCGCCCTCATTCCCCGCTCACTTGTCGTGGGCCGAGCCCACAGACCCACGCCCACGCCCATCACGCACGCGCCGGCCACCCCTGCCAGAAGGATGGGGGGCGCCGCACGACCGCGCCGCTTGGCCGGCCGTGACCCGGAACTGTCGAAGCTGTCTGTTGTCATCGAGATCCCTCCCAACCGGATCCCTCGACAAACGAAGTGCTGGCCCGCCCGCCTTGCACATGGCTAGGCTGACGAACCCCACATCGAACTCTCCCGATTACAGTATGAGCTCCAAATATGTCATTTGCGCCAGCGCCAATTCTTGAAACGGAAAGACTCGTTTTGCGCCCGCCCGCCACGGAGGATTTCGAGGCCTGGGCGACCTTCGCCGCGGACGAGCAGACCATGCGCCACCTGGGCGGGGTTCAAGCCCGTTCGGTCGCCTGGCGAGGCCTCTGCCAGGTCGCCGGCGCGTGGGCGATCCGCGGCTTTTCGATGTTCTCGGTGATCGAGAAGTCGAGCGGTCGCTGGATCGGTCGGCTGGGGCCCTGGCAGCCGGAGGGCTGGCCGGGGACGGAGGTTGGCTGGGGGCTTTCGCGCGACGCCTGGGGCAAGGGCTACGCGACGGAGGGCGCGGCGGCCTGCATGGACTACGCCTTCGATGTCCTGGGTTGGACCGAGGCGATCCACACCATCGAGCCGGAGAACATCGCGTCCCAGGCCGTGGCCAAGCGGCTGGGCTCGACGCTCTTGGGGCCCACGGCCATGCCAGCGCCTTATGAGGACGCCATCGTCGAGGCTTGGGGGCAGACCCGCGAGCAATGGCTCGCGCGGCGCAAAACCTAGATCCAGCCTCGTTCGCGCAGCACGCGGGCATAGCTGCGGCTCACCGGCGCTTCGGCGCCATCCTTCAGCGTGAGCGTGGCGCGACCGTCGCCGCGGCGGGCTTCGGCGATGGCGTCGCGCGCCACCCACCACGAGCGGTGGACCTGCGCGCCTTCGATCCCGTCCAGCTCGGCGATCGCGTCGGACAGCCGCATCAGGATCAGGTCCTGGCCCTTGGAGGTGTGGAGGCGCAGGTAGTGGTCTTCCGCCTCCACCGCCCAGACCTCGGCCCCGCGCAGCTTCAGCGGCAAGCGTTCGAGGAACTTCGGCGGTTCGGCCGAGGCAAGTGTCATCGGCCTCGATTGGCGGTCGATCAGCACGTTGATCGTGACCATCACCAGAGTCACGGTGACGACGGCGACGACGAGGCGCGGGATAGCTGTCGCCGGGTAGTGATTGTGAAAAATAAGGACGCCGGCATAGGCGACGACTGCGGAGAAAGGGATCCCGATCAGCAGGGATGAGGCCACGACGCGGGGCCATAGGTGTGTCACGCCGCTCAGCCGAGCGAAGGCGAACCGCGAGACGAAGGCTCCCCACAGCCAGCCCAGCACCATGAGCGCCAGCCAATAGGCGAAGCGTAGGGGCAGGGGCGCATCGCCGGTGTCAAACGCTCCGGCGAGCGCCAGGAACGCTGCGCCGGCCAGGGTCACCAGAAGGCCGCGGAGCCAGCCGCGAGCATTGTCGTACGGCCCCCAGCGCAGGATTTGCGACAAGCCGGTCATCGGGCCCCTATTCCGGTCGACGCCATTGGCGAGGCGCTGCCAAGCGGGTCTATCACCTGACGCATCGGCCTTCGCCCATCGCGACAACCGTCTCCGGCCCGAACTGGCGGCGTCTTCCCGCCGGTTCCGGAGATAAAGGATGTCGCTCGTTTCACAAACGGCGGCCGGCACGGCGGAGCTTCCGGGCGGCGTGTTTCGGCGGGCTTCGGGTCGTCCGGACGCAGCGTCAAGCGGTCGCCTAGCTTCGGTCACCGTGGCGGGGCATAAGACTGCTCGACTCACCTTGGGCCGCCAGCTCCTTCATGGCCGATCTCATCTTCCACGATCCGACCGGGCGTCGTGCACGTCGCGTGCGCCTGATGGGCGGGCTTGTGGCCTCGTTCATCGCCCTGCTGGTCGCCGCCTTCTTCGCCACCCTGGCCTTCGCACCGCGCCTCCCCGGCTTGACGCTGAAGGACCCGCAGGTGCTGACCTCCCTCCATGTGGAGACGGCCCACAAGCTGAAGGGCCGCGGGCAGTGGAATCGTATCCCGCACCCGAAGGCGGGGACCGCCGCAGGCGGACCGGCGCGCCCGCTGGCGGTGGGCTTCTACGTCTCCTGGGATGAGAGCTCGCGCGAGTCGCTAGCCGACCATATCGACCAACTGGACGTGGTCTCGCCACAGTGGGTCGCGCTGGGCGGAACGGACGGGACGCTGTCGATCACCTCGGATCCTCAGGCGCGCGCGATCATCGCTGCGGCCAAGCATCCGCCGTCGATCCTGCCGGGCGTCTTCAACTACAACACCGCCGGCCACGCCTGGAACGGCCCGCAGGCCGACGCGGTGCTGCTCAATCCCAAGGCCCGCACCGCGCTGATCGCCAACCTTGCGGCGCAGGCCCAGAAGCGCGGGTACGCCGGCTACGTCTTCGATTTCGAGGACCTCTCCGACGCCGCGGCGCGGACCTATCCCAGCTTCATCGCCGAGGCGCGCAAGGCGCTGAAGCCGCTGGGGCGTGAGGTCTGGGTGACCACGCCCTTCGCCGACGACAGTTTTCCGATCAAGGCTCTGCAGAACGTCTCCGACGCGGTCGTCCTGATGGCCTACGACCAGCACTGGGGCGGCGGCGAGCCGGGTCCGGCGGCGGCGCAGGATTGGTTTGAGACCACGCTCGCCAAGCGGATGGAGGATCTCGACCCGGCCAAGACCGTGTTGGCGCTCGGCGCCTACGGCTACGACTGGACCCTGCCTGGCCCCAACAACAAGGCGGCCGCCGAGACCATCCTCTTCAACGAGGCGACGCAGAAGGCGCACGACGCCGAGGCGCAGGTCGAGATGGATGAGAATTCCCTCAACCCGACCTTCGGCTACCAGGACGACCAGGGCCGCAAGCACCGGGTCTGGTTCCTCGACGCGCCCACCCTGTTCAATCAGGTCAAGGTGGCCGATGGCTTCCGGCCGATGGGCTACGCCCTGTGGCGGATGGGCGGCGAGGACCAACTCGACTGGCAGGTGCTGCGTCACAACTACAATCAGGGCAAGCCGGACGGGCTTGAGGCGCTGAAGCCCGGCGTCGACGTCGACTTCGACGGTCGCGGCGAGGTGCTGCACGTCGAGAACATCCCGACGCCGGGCCGCCGGTCCCTGGAGATCGACTCCGACACCGGCCTGATCTCCGGCGAGAACTATGAGGTGATGCCGACCTCCTATGTGATCCAGCGCTATGGATTCCATCCGGGCTGGGTCGCACTCACCTTCGATGACGGGCCGGACGGACGCTGGACGCCTAAGATCCTCGACATCCTGAAGGAGAAGAAGGCGCCCGCCACCTTCTTTGTCATCGGCAAGAACATGGCCGCCAAGCCCGGCCTGGTGGCGCGCGAGGTGCGCGAGGGCCACGATGTCGGCAGCCACACCTGGACCCACCCGGACATCTCCAAGGTCCCCGCCGCGCAGACGGCCGTCGAGCTCTCGGCCACCCAGCGCCTATTCGAGACCATCACCGGCCGCTCGATGCGGCTGTTCCGGCCGCCGTTCTTCGGTGACGCCGAGCCGTCGACGCCGCGCGAGGTCGCACCCCTGCTGGCCGCCCAGACGCAAGGCTACATGAGTGTCGGCCTGCGCATCGACCCCGACGACTGGGATCACCCGGACGCCTCGACGCCGAAACGGATCATCGACACGGCGCTCACCCGCCTTGCCGATCACACCGACCGCCCGGGCCAGGTGATCCTGCTGCACGACTCCGGCGGCGACCGCAGCCGCACGGTGGAGGCCCTCCCGGCCCTGATCGACGCCCTGCGGGCGCACGGCTACAAGCTGGTGACGGTTGGCGACCTGGCCGGCATGACGCCCGCCGAGGTCCTGCCGCCGACCAGCCGCAACTCCGTCGAGCTGCTGCTCGACCGGATGGGCTTCGGCTTCTTCCATGGCCTGCAGATCGCGCTGCAGACGTTGTTCATCGTGGCGATCGTGCTGGGCGTCACCCGACTACTGCTGCTGGGCATACTGGCGCTGGTCCACCGGTTCACCATCACCCGGCGGACGCCGCCCATGCCGGATCCCGCGACCGGTCCGTTGGTCAGTGTGCTGATCCCCTGCTTTAACGAGGAGAAGGTGATCGAGTCCTCGGTGCGGCGGATCCTGGCGTCCAACTGGGCGCGGGTCGAGGTGCTGGTGCTGGACGACGGCTCTCAGGACCGGACGGCCGAAGTCGTGCGGCGCGCCTTCGCCGACGAGCCACGGGTGACGCTGATGGCCTTCGACAACGGCGGCAAGGCGCGAGCGCTCAACCGCGGCCTGACCAAGGCCTCCGGCGAGGTCGTCGTGGCGCTGGACGCCGATACGCTGTTCCCGTCCGACACCCTGGCCAAGCTGGTCCGCTGGTTTGCCGACCCTGAGGTCGGGGCGGTGGCCGGCAACGCGCTGGTGGGCAACCGGCGCAACCTGATCACCCGCTGGCAGGCGCTGGAATACGTCACCGCTCAGAACCTGGAACGCCGGGCGCTGGCGGCGCTGGGCGCGGTGACCGTCGTCCCGGGCGCGGTGGGCGCGTGGCGGCGATCGGCGCTGGAAGCCCTAGGCGGTTATCCGGACGACACCCTCGCAGAGGACCAGGACCTGACGCTCGCCATGCAACGGGCCGGATGGCGCGTGGAGTTCGATCCCGAGGCGCGCGCCTACACCGAGGCGCCGGAGACGGTCGGCGGCTTGCTGAAGCAGCGGTTCCGCTGGTCGTTCGGCACCCTGCAATGCATCTACAAGCACCGCGCGGCGCTCTTCGACGTCAAGCGGCCGGTCCTGGGTTTCGTGGCCCTCCCGCAGATCTGGCTGTTCCAGATCATCCTTACCGCCGTGGCGCCGCTGGTTGACCTGGCCGTGGTCTGGAGCCTGATCTCGGCGGTCTACGCCTGGGCCTTCCACCCGGTCGAGTGGTCGCCGGACGACCTGATGCGTCCGCTGTTCTTCTGGGCCGCGTTCATCTTCCTTGACCTTTCGGCTGGCGCGGTCGGCATGGCGCTGGAGCGTCGGGCGCCGTGGGCGGACCTTGTGTGGATGCCGGTCCAGCGCTTCGGTTACCGCCAACTGATGTACTACGTCGTGGTCAAGTCGATCGACGCAGCGCTGCACGGCGCGCGCGTCGGATGGGGCAAGCTCGAGCGCCGCGCCACGGCCGCCTTCGAAGGAGCCGGGTAGCGACCAAGGTTTTCCGGTCTCCCTGCGGTTGTCATCCCCAGGAGCGGCGCCTATAACCGCGCCCACTCGCCGCTGAGGCGAGGCGACCCTCGCCAGCGCCCAAAAGCCTCACCGAGCCTCATGAACATTCACGAACACCAAGCCAAGGCCGTCCTCTCCGAGTTCGGCGTGGCGGTCCCCCGGGGCTATCCCGCCTTCACCGTCGATGAGGCCGTCCAGGCCGCCGAGAAGCTGGGAGGGCCGGTCTTCGTCGTGAAGTCGCAGATCCACGCCGGCGGACGCGGCAAGGGCCGCTTCGAGGGCCTCGGCCCCGACGCCAAGGGCGGGGTCCGCGTCGTGAAGTCGGTCGCCGACGTCAAGGCCAACGCCGCCGAGA
>DASXKT010000181.1:0-1861 GCA_036496685.1 Phenylobacterium sp. | reverse complement strand
AGAACAACCCCGGCATGGCGCGCGCCCGTCTCGACTACGAGCCGACCAGCCCGCGCCTCCTGGTCAACATCGACCAGCAGAAGGCTGCTTCGCTTGGCGTGTCCGCGGAGTCGGTGGGCACGGCTCTGCAGGCGTTGTTCGGCTCCGAGAAGGTCACGACCTACATCAAATCCGGCCAGGAGTACGACGTCATCCTGCAGACCGACCGGGCCCAGCGGGAAAGCGAGCAGGACCTCGCCAACGTCTATGTCCGCACCAACGCCGGCGCGAGCGTGCCGCTTTCGGCGGTGACCACCAGCAAAGTCAGCGGCGATACGCCCAACCGCGCGCGGGTCGATCGTCTGCGAGCCATCACGCTCTCGGTCCAGCTGAACCCGGGCTACACAGTCGGCCAGGCGGTGAAGTTCTTCCAGGACGAGATCACCCGCGAGCATTCGACGCTCGCCTACAAGTGGGGGGGTACGGCGCGCGACTATCTGGAGGCGGGCGGCTCGGTGGGCCTGGCGTTCGGACTGGCGCTGCTGCTGGTGTTCCTCGTGCTGGCCGCGCAGTTCGAGAGCTGGATTCACCCGGCCGTGATCATGCTTACGGTGCCGATCGCAGCGCTCGGCGGGCTCTTTGGCCTGCTGATCGCTGGCTCGACCATGAACACCTACAGTCAGATCGGGCTGATCATCCTGGTCGGGATCGCGGCCAAGAACGGCATCCTGATCGTGGAGTTCGCCAACCAGCTGCGTGACGACGGCCTGTCCATCCGCGAGGCGGTGATCGAGAGCGCCTCGCTGCGCCTGCGCCCGATCATCATGACCTCGATATCGGCGGCGGCGGGCGCGATCCCGCTGATCGTCTGGGGCGGCGCCGGCGGCGAGAGCCGCAAGACTATCGGGGTGACCATCTTCTTCGGGGCGATCTTCGCCACCATGGTCACGCTGTTCGTGGTGCCGGTGTTCTACAACCTGCTGGCGCGGTTCACGAAGTCGCCGCAGGCCACCGCGCGGCGGATCGAAAGCTTCGAGGAAGCTGAAAAGGCCCGGGTGGCCAACGCCGCCGAATAGGCGGTCTCAATTGCAAATTGGCCTCTCCCGGTTTCCGGGAGAGGCCAAGGAACAGCGCCGGTGGCGGACGTGGGGACGTCGGGCCTCAAGGCGCGGACCGGAGGCTCGGGGGAAGCCTACCGGAGCATCGTCGGCCGGGATGGGGGGATCGCAGCGCCCCGGCGCGACAAACCGACGATGCTCCGGCAAAGCTCACTCGTCAAGGTTGCGAGAGTTCGAGCTCACTACCCGTCCAGGATGAGAACCTAGGGCTTATATCCTGTTTGGATCATCAGGTAGGCGATGACGTCGGTGCGATCCTTGGGATCCTTCAGACCGGCGAAGGTCATCTTGGTGCCAGGCGCCGCCACCTTGGGGTCGGTGATCCAGGTGTCGATGTGGGCCGCGTCCCAGGTCCAGCCAGCCGCCTTCAGGGTGTCGGAATAAGCAAAGCCCGGCAGCGTCGCGGCCTTGCGCCCGAATACGCCGTGAAGGTTTGGGCCAGTCAGGTTGGGAGCGCCCTCGGGCAGGGTGTGGCAGGACGAGCAGAGGGCGAACTTCGACTCGCCGTTCGAAAGGTCGGCAATGTTGTAGGGCGCAGGCAGCTTGGCCTGCAGCGCCGCCTTTTCCGCGTCGCTGAGCGCCGGGGCCGGCGCCGCGGTGGAGGCGGTCTGCCCGGCCGGAGGGCTAGCGGGCTTGTTGCAGGCGGAAAGCGTGGCGGCCGCAGCCGCAGCGGCGAGCATCAAACCCAGGTGGCGCATGCGCGAAATCTCCTCGACCGAAAGTGCCCGGCCCGGCCGGGGCACGCCTAAATCGATGAAAGGCCG
>DASXKT010000180.1:0-1969 GCA_036496685.1 Phenylobacterium sp. | reverse complement strand
GAGGGCTCGCCCGCAGCGCCGCCGGAGGCTGCGGCGTTTCGCCGGCGGGGCGGTACGCCAGCGGGCCGAGGTGGAGGACGTCGGCATCCGGAAAAGTGGACACCATAAATCCTTGGGACACGAACGTGTCCACCTGCGCGTCGTCCATGGCAACCCAGAACTGGCCGCCCGCCTCGCGCAGCACGGTGGCGCGGCTGCGGACGAAGTCGGCCTGTTCCGGCGCGCGGTCGCGGTCGAGCTGCAGGAAGGCGTGGATCTGCGCCATGGACCTCCCCGGTTCAGGCCTGGACGGCCGGATCGATGTCGATCGGTTTCGTTCCGGCCGCCTTGCCCGGCGATAGGATCCGCACGATCGGCTTTCCTTCGCCCTCGCCCAGGAGGCGCTCCAGCCGCACATCGACCTCCGCCTCCAGCGAGAGCGTATGGGCTCCGGTCGGCGTGGTCGCTCCGTTCGCGAACTTGAGCGCCTTCACGATCGCTTGCGCCTGATAGCTGCCCGCGTTCCACGACGCGCTTGCGCGGTTCATCAGGGCAGTGCGGTTCAAGGTGAGCGCCGAGAGCGACAGCGCGAACGCCTGTTCCGCGGCGGCGGGATCCGAAGCAGTGATCTGGAGGGCCAGCTTGTGCAGCATCTTGAGTCGGGTCGCCGCGGCCACCACCGCGTACTGCACTTGCAGGTGATCGTAGCCCGAGAGGTCTCGCCCCGGTCGCGGAACGACGGTGAACGATGCCGGATTGGACTGGTTCCAGACGACTTCCGCATTGCCGAGCGCCACCAGGTCCCCGGCGGTGGAGTGGAGATACACGCGCTTCGGCCCGGGGTAGGGCGGCCGCGTCAGAACATAGGGGCCGGCCGGAGCAGAGGGATTGAAGACGAACTCGTCCACCGCGTCTTCCGGCGCGGGCTCCCCCGCCACCGGATCCGCCGACAGCGGGTCGAAGTTCCACGTGTCGCTGGGAAAAGTCACCGTCGCCGCCCCGGTTCCCGTGAACAGCGCCGGAAGGGCGCTCTTCAGCAGGTCGACGATGGCGTTTTCCAGGGCGAGCAGCATTGGGTTGCTAGGCGGCTGGCCGAGGGTCCTCGGCGCCCTCGGCTGCGCCAAGCTCCTCTTGCAACACCTGGGCCGCGCCGCTGATGCGCAACAGGGTGGCGCGGACGTTGGCAGCCTGGGTCTCCAGCTCTTCCAGCGTTCGGCGGCCTTTCTCGTACTCGGCGCGCAATTCTTCGAGCCGTTCGCGCAATTTGCTTTCGAGGTCTGCCATGACTTCTCCATCCTACTTCGCTTTGGGGGCTGGCTTGGCCTTCGGCCTAGCGATCGCCGTTGGAAACGACGGCGTGATCGCCCCGAGCTCTTTCACCGACTTCGCTTTGGCGGTGAGCTTTTCCAGGCGATTGACCTCGTCGCGGAACGCCTGGACGGTGTCGCGGATGGTCTGGACGCGGTCCTCGTCGTACAGGCCGAGCCCGGCATTCATGAGCTGGTAGTCGGGAATCAGCATGCGGCGGCTGGAAACGGCCGCGTCGGTAAGGGCGCGCACGACGCGTTCGCGCGCCTGCGCGATGGTCTCGGCGCGTTCGGCGGGTGCGGCATCCAGGTCCTTGACCACGCCCTTTTCGATCGCGAAGCGGACCGGAATGTACTGCTCCGGAGCGCGGCCGAACTCCATGGTGGCGGGATCGAAGGATGGAAAGACGTCCCGCGGCTTCTTGTCCTCGCCAGGAAGCGAGTTGGACATGTGGAGGATGTCCTTGGTCTTCTTGTCGACGACGAGATACATCGTGTCCTCCGCTTACAGCTCGACGACGTGAATTTGGCGATGGTCTCCATACCAGGAGCACGTGACCGTTCCGCCGGTGACGGCCCACTGCACCGAGATCGTGTGGGAGCCTGCGCCCAGCGAGCCGATCCGCGACAGCATCACCCCGCGCAGCTCCCAACCATTGTTATGAAATTCCTGCCGGGTATAG
>DASXKT010000179.1:0-9908 GCA_036496685.1 Phenylobacterium sp. | reverse complement strand
GCGTCAGGGCGCCTGCGGCCGCCTGCTGTTCGCGGGGCGCCGCGCGGGCGAAGGTGGGCGCGACGGCGGCGGTCAGGCCGAGCGCGGCGAGGCCACGGGCCAGGTCACGGCGGGAAGCGAGCATTTCGGACATGGCGAACTCCTGGCTCTTCGGCTCAGCGGAAGTCGTTGCTGGAGAAGCTGTATTTGAATGAGAACTGGACGCGGTTGTCCTGACTGTGGAAGCCGTCCTTGCCTTCGCGCTGACCCCAGATGTACTCGGCGCCGGCCAGGATGTGCTTTTCCGGCGTCCAGAGCAGGTTGATCGAAGCGTACTGGCCGGTCTGGAAGGCGGTGGCTTCCTGGAAGTTCAGGTTGTCGACATGCGTGACGCTCCAGCCGAGCGCGGTGCTCCAGCGATCATTCCAGTAGTGGTCGTAGTAGATCAGGGCGCCGGTCAGCGGCACGACGTCGGGCGAGAGCGTGACAACTGGTAGGCCGCCCCCAACAGGGGGCGGGATGAAGACGTTGGCCTTCGGGCCCAGGTCCACGCCGCCATCGTTCATATAGGTGGCGATGCCTTCGCCGTAGACGATGCCGAGGTGCAGGACGTCCTTCTGCCAGGTCTTGATATTGCCGGTCAGGTTCAGGCCCCAGCCGGTCTTGTGGCCTTTGGGCTGGTTGTCGGGTGTCCCGGCGCTATCGAAGCTCACCTGGCGCAGGATGCCGCCAAGCTGGATGTGGCCCCAATCGCCGTTGTAGCGCCAGTGGGCGGTCAGGTCGGGAATCTTCTCGCTGCCCTGGATGCTTGCTCCCAGGGCAGGGTCGAACTCGCGGATGTTGCCGGCGTCGACGTCGTTGCCGGGCTTTTCGATCGCTACGGCGAGCTCGTTGCCGCCGGTCTTGTAGGTGTAGCGGATCTGCGGGTTGCGCAGGAACACCATGCCGGGCGGTCCCCAGTACTCCATGGTGTTCGGGAAGATGTCGACATCCATCCAGTTGGTGTTGGTCTGGCCGCCGAGGATCGGGCCCCACTGACCATAGAAGTGGCGCAGCCGCATGGTCGTCTGACCCTCGTCCGCACCAACCCCGAAGAGGTCGAACTCGAACTTCACGAAAAGCGGCTGGCCGGCGATGTCCTGGCTGGCCTGCACGCCGAAGCGGCTTTGCTTGGCGCTGATGCTGCTCTGGCCGTTCTCGCCGAACTCGCCTTTGAAGGTGGGAAGCCGTGACGGCCGCAACGCGTCTTCCCAGGCGGGGTTCACCCGGTTGAAGTCCTGCGTGTAGTCGACCTGGGCGAAGCCGTAGATCTCAAAGTTGGGGCCGCCTTCGGCGCGCGCGGCTTTGGCGCCTTGCTGCGCCGGCTCAATCGTCGCGATCGGCGGGGTCGGCGGGGCGCCTGTCGCGGTGTCGAGGCGACGTTGGAGTTCGTCGATCTTCTGTTCGCGCGCTGCCTCCTGGGCGTGGGCGGCCTGGGCTTCCGCCCGAACCGCCTTCAGCTCAGCGCGGAGCTGTTCGACCTCTTGGGGGGAAAGCCCGGACGCCGCTTGCGCGAGAGCGTGACCTCCGGATGCCAAGGACACGGCGAATGCAGCGCTTGCAGCCACAAGAAGGCTGTGCGAGCGCCGAGCGTACTGGCGGTCCATTTGTTTATTCCCCTCTGTCCCGAGCGCCGCGTCCGGCGCCCATCGGCAGGGGGAGGGTGCGACCGGTCAGCGGCCGGGACACTCCGGGTTTCCACCAGGGTGGTCCGCTCAGATTCCCCACGGCCGCGCCTGCTGTCTCCGGCGAATGCCCGAGACTCCGCCGCTACTTCTCGCCGGCCGGCGGCGCGGCATGGCGGGCGGCCTCGGAAGCCTCGATGCTCGCCGCGATGCGCAGGATCGGCTCCTGGCTGACCCTGATGCGGCCGGAACTCGGGCGGTCCAGGTCGAGGATCAGGACGAACGCCAAGGCCAGCACCAGGAACAGCGCGCCGGAGGCGACGACCCGGCGACCGCCCGGCGCAAGCGCGTAGCCGAGGATCCAAGCGGCGGCGACGAAATAGATCAGCAGTGCGCGGACGATGGTAATCGGCACCCGGGCCTCCAGCGCCAGACGCCGGGAGTTCGCCAAGTCGAACATCTCGTTGGTGGTCTCGAGCAGCGGTGCGTTTAGCGTGGAGTTCGGCTGCGCGCGGACCGCTGGGACGATCTGGTCCCAGATGCGCTGCTCGATGTCGTTGGTCTGGGCATCCGCCTGGCTGAGCTTTGCCTCGTCCTCGCTGCCCGCGGCGGAGGTCTTCCGTACCCCGACATATTCCACCATCAGCCGGCCGAGCGCGTCGCGCGGGCCCTCGTCGAGGGTCTGGATCCGCAGATAGGTCGTGCCGATCGCATTGGCCTCGTCGCGCACCAGGGTCCGCCGCATGTCGAACCGGCTGGCCGCCGCTCCGAAGGTGAAGGCGATCAGCAAGCCCAGCAGTCCGAGCATCGCCGAGAGCAGGTAGCCTGTGCCGTCGGACTTCGAGTCTGGCGATTTCCTGGCCGCCGCCAGTCGACCCACCCAGAACCCCGCCAGTTCGGCGACAACCAACCCGACGAATATCACCAGGCCGACCAGCCAGATCGGAGCGTGTTCGAGCCAGTACATGCCGCGCGCCAGCCCCTAGAAGATGAAACTGAGCCCGACGACCGGTCCGAACAGCGTCACCTTAGAGCGTCACCTTGTTGTCGAGCCGTTGTTGCTGATGTCGACGCTCATCTGCAGACCGCCTCATCCGCCGGCCCGATGTCGGCGACGTCCGGCAATACGATCATCCGGGCCTGCGCCCGACCATCCCGCAGGAACCCTAGTACGGCCCCGGTTGGAACCCCGAGGGTCTCGCTCGTACGCAGGAGGCTTTGCGGGTGGGACCATTGGGGCGCCCGCTCTCCGGGGTTCGCCCGATAGGAGCAGCCCTTCGGGGGGCTTTAGCTTGCGATCGCCGCCCGTGCCGCGAGGTCGCCATGGATACCGTGAAGCACCTCCTTCCGCTGATCATGCAGGCCAGCCTCATGCTGCTGGTCGCGGCCGTCGGCCTGCAGAGCCGCTGGGGCGACATCGCCTATGCGTTCCGCAGGCCGGCCCTACTGGCGCGCGGCATCGTCGCCGTGGACGTGGTCCCACCGGTGGTGGCTGTCGTGCTGGTGCTCATCCTGCCGCTTCCCGACCCGGTGAAGGCCGGCATCGTGCTGATGGCGGTCTCGCCGCTCGCGCCGTTCGCCCCGGCCAAGATGCTCAAAGCCGGCGCCGCGAACTCCTTCACCGTCGGACTTTACGTCGCCCTGATGCTGCTGGCGGTGGTGACCGTTCCGCTCGCAATCCAGATCCTCAGCAGCCTCTTCGGCGTCGACATGTCCATCACGCCGGCCGCCATCGCCAAGCTGGTGGTGACGTCGGTCCTGCTGCCGTTGTTGGCCGGCCTTGTGATCGGCAGCATCGCTCCGGGAATCGCCGAGCCAGCCGCGCGGATCGCCAAGCTGGCCGGCAGCATCGGCCTGGTGATCTTCATCGTCCCGGCGCTGATCGTGCTGGCGAAGCCGATGCTGGCCCTGATCGGCAACGGCGCGCTCGTCGCAATCGTCCTGGTCGTGGGGTCAGGGCTCGCGGCCGGACACTTGCTCGGCGGCCCGGAATACGCGGACCGAATGGCGCTGGCTTTCGCCGCAGCGACCCGCCACCCGGGGATGGCCGTCCTGATCGCCAAGGCGAACTTCGACAACCCCAAGATCGTGCCGGCAGAGATCCTGTTCCTGCTCACCGGTATCGTCGTCTCAGGAGTCTATCAGGCCCTGATGAAGCGGCGGGCGCCGGCGTCCGGGGCGGCCGGAGTCCAGCCCCGCGCCTAGATCCCTCGGTTGACGAGCACTGGCCCCCATCGCTCCACCGATGCGCGAGGGAGCCGATTCTCACGCCCGGCTGGATCTTTGGGAACTGAGCCCTAGAGCGACGCCGGCGGCTGTCGCCTGAGCGCGCCAGCCGGCGTCAGCACCGTGCGTTCAATGATCTCGGCCATGGCCGCCGCGTCGACCTCGTCCATGTGCCGCAGCCACCAGGCCAGCAGGTTGAGCGTCGCCGAGACCACGTGAAACAGCACCAGGTCGTCCAGCACCCCCTCGGCCGCATGCCGGCGGACCTGGGCCACCGTGGCCATCGACTGGCGCAGCATCTCGGCTCGCACAGTGTCGCCGGAACCGCCCGCGATCAGCGCCTTGCAGATCGCCAGATGGTCGATGACGAAGTCGCAGAGCGACCGGGCCGCCGCCAGCCGGTCGCTGGCCATCAGCATCGGCCTGACCTGCAACAGCAGGTCGCGCGTCAGCTTGTCGGCGACGTCAGCCAACAGAGCGTCCTTGTCGCCGTAGTGCCGGAAGAAGGTCGCGTAGCCTACGCCGGCGCGGGCCGCGATCGCGCGCACGGTGATCGCTTCCAGCGGGCTTTCGGCGGCGAACGCGGTCATGGCTTCGCGGAGCGCATCGCGCGTTCGCACAACCCGGGCATCTGAGACGGTTGACATCGAGGGGTGATCGTCCGTTATGATCCACTGTATATCGTAACTGGGGCCGATGCATGGCCTGCGATTTGCGAGCGGCAGATAGGCGACGAGACGCCCGGCGTCCCGGCGTCCCGGCGGCTGTTTGCCTTACGGCAACTCGGACGAATGCATCACGCACCTGGGCTCGCGAAGGCTCGAGTCAGCAATAAATCGACAATGGCGCGGACATAAGATCACGCGCCGGCAGGGAACCCCACAGGGGACTGGGAGAAGGGGCAGATGAAGATGTCACGCAAAACAGCCGGTGTGGGTCTGGCGGGATTGATGGCTGCGGCCTCCGCCCTCGCCATCGGCGGCGCCTCGCATGGCCTCTCCGGGGCCAAGGCGCAGTCGACCCCGGCCGCCGGGCCGGCCACGGTCGACGACTTCATGCTGGCCGACCAGGATCTGCTGGGCCGCCAACTCTACCGTATGAGCGACGACAAGGCGGTCGTCCTGGTAAGCTACGCCAGCGGCGACGCCACGCTGCACGCCGACGCCAAGGCGCTGATGGCGCTGAAGGCCACCTATGCCGGCAAGGGTGTCGACATGCTGGCCGTCGCCAGCCGCATCGGCGAGAAGCGCGACACGGTCGTGGCGGACGCCAAGGCCGCCGGCATCGAAATGCCGATCCTCTTCGACTACGAGCAACTCGTGGGCGAGGAACTCGGGATCACCCGCGCCGCCGAGGTCATCGTGATCGACCCGCGCGGCTGGACTATCGCCTATCGCGGCCCGGTCGACGGCGCGAAGCCCGCGGTCGACGCCCTCGTCGCCGGCCAGAAGGTCGCCCTGACCTCGCGCGAGGCCAAGGGCCAGATCATCGCCTTCCCGGAACGCGCCAAGGCCAAGACCTTCGCCTCGATCTCGTACGCGAAGACCGTCGCCCCGATCATCCAGGCCAAGTGCGCGACCTGCCACCAGCCCGGCGGGATCGGGCCGATGCCGCTCAACAATTACGAGCAGATCAAGGGCTTCTCGCCGATGATCCGCGAGGTCATCCGCACCCACCGCATGCCGCCCTACGCGGCCGACGAGTCGGTCGGCGCCTTCCAGGACGATGACCGCCTGACGCCGACCCAGATGAAGACTCTCATCCACTGGATCGACGCCGGCGCGCCGCGCGGCGCGGGCGATGACCCGCTGCAGAAGGTCAAGTTCCAGGCGCCCGAATGGCCCTTGGGCAAGCCCGACATCGTGCTCAACATCCCGGCGGTAAAGGTCCCGGCCTCCGGCGTACTCGACTATACCCACCCGGTGGTGGCGATGACCCTGCCGGAAGGCCGCTGGATGAAGGCGACGACGTTCCGCGTCTCCGACCGCCAGGTGGTGCACCACATCCTTTCGGGCACGGTGGCGACCGACCACACTGGAGACACCTTCTCCGAGTCCCAGTGGGGCGCCTCGCTGGGCGGCTACGGACCCGGTCGCGGCTCCAACATCCAGCCGGTGGACACCGGTGTGTGGGTGCCGGCGTCCGGCGGCGTGGGCTTCCAGAACCACTACACGCCCTACGGCCGCGAGACAGTAGAGAAGACCCAGATGGGCCTCTACTTCTACCCTAAGGGGCAGGAGCCGAAGTATGTCCTGCGGACCTTCCTGATCTTCGATTTCTCCATCGAGATCCCGCCGGGCGAGGAATTCCACAAGGAAACCAGCTATGTGGAGTTCCCCGCTGACGCCATCCTCTATGGCATCACCCCGCACGCCCACGTGCGCGGCGGCACGACCCAGGTCTCGATCATCTATCCCGACGGCCGCACCGAGAAGCTCCTCGCGCTGCCGCGCTACAACTTCAATTGGCAGTATGAGTACTTCCTCAAGACGCCGCTGAAGGTGCCGGCCGGCTCGAAGATCCTGGCCAAGTGGACCTATGACAACTCCAAGCGCAATCCCGGCAACCCTGACCCGACCAAGACCGTCCAGATGGGCGAGCAGACGGCCCAGGAAATGATGGCCACCTACCTGCACTACCGCTGGGCCGATGAGACGGTCGCCCATCAGACGCCGGAGCATGAGAAGGCGCTGCAGGCCAATCTGATGATGGGGATTCTCGACGACAACATGGACGGCAAGATCGAGCTCTCCGAACTGAAGGGCGGCGAGCAGGGCCCGGTGAGCATGCTGAAGAAGTACTTCGCCCTCATCGACACCAACCATGACGGCGCGCTCGACCCGACGGAACTGGCCGCGGCCTCCAAACTGATGCCGCGCCGCGCACCGCCCGCGAAGGCGGCGGCTCCGGCTACGACGCCCGCTGCGCCGGCTGGAACGCCCGCTGTCGCCACCACGGACACCAAGGTCGGGCCGGTCGCCTCGCGCTAAGCCGGGAGCCGAATGAAACAAGCCGGCCGCCGCCTTCGTGCGGCGGCCGGTACTAGTGACGCCGCGCGCCTCAGCGTGCATTCTGCGGCGGTTGAATCAAAAGATTGGTACGGGGGGATTAGAGTTGCCGTCAGTTCGCACTTGGGTCGCAGGGTTCGCTCTGGCGGGCCTGGCCGCCGTCACGACCTGGGGCTCGGCGCAGGCCCAGCCCGCCGCATCCTCCGGTCAGCAAGTCTACGAGACCCGCTGCAAGGCCTGCCACGACGGGGGCAATCCGCGTGCGCCCAGCCGCGCGGATCTCGGCCAGCGGGCCCCCGGCGACATCGTCACGGCGCTGACGAGCGGCATCATGGCGCCTATGGCCCAGGGCCTGTCGGACGGTGACAAGCAGGCGGTGGCCGCCTACCTGACGGCCGCGGCTGCCCCGGCCGAAGGCGCCGCTCCGCCCGCACGGGCCGCTCGCGCCAACGGCGCCGAGATGCCACAAGTCGCGGTCAAGGGCCCCAGCGTCCCTGATCCGATGTGCGCCACGAACCCGCCGATCTCGGCCACGCCCGGCGACTGGGCGAGCACCGGCATCGACGACCGGTCCTCGCGCTTCCAGCGCAAGCCCGGCCTCACCGCCGCCGACCTGCCCCGACTGAAGGTGAAGTGGTCCTTCGCCATGACCGGCGGCGGCCAGCCCACCGTGGTCGGCGACTGGCTCTTCGTCACCAACCGTTCGGGCAAGTTCTACGCGCTCGACGCCCACACGGGCTGCGTCCACTGGTCGGTCAACGACCTCGTCTCGCGCACCACGCCGATGGTCATCAAGTCGCCGATATCGCCCAGCGGCTGGCTGACGGTGGTCGGTCAGAACGACCGCATCGTGCGCGCCTTCGACGCCCAGAACGGCAAGGAACTCTGGAAGAGCGCCCAACTCGAGTCGCACCCGATCTCGGTGCTCACCGGCTCGCCGGTGATCGCCGGCGACCGCCTGTTGGTGCCGATCTCCTCGATCGAGGAGGCCGCGGCCATGAGCAAGTCCTACTCCTGCTGCACCTTCCGCGGTTCGATCGCCGGCCTCGACCTCAAGACCGGCAAGCTCCTCTGGAAGACCTCGATGATCCCGGAGCCCAGCAAGGTGATCCGCGAGAAGGACACCGGGGTGAAGGTCCAGGGCCCGGCGGGCGCAGCGATCTGGGCGGCGCCTTCGGTCGATAAAAAGCGCGGTCTCGTCTACGTGGTGACCGGCGACAGCTACACCGACGTCGACACCATCGGCCCCGACGCAGTCGTCGCCCTCGACATCAAGACCGGCGCGATCAAGTGGCGCCGCCAGGTGACCGAGAAAGACAATTTCGTCATGGGCTGCGGCCCGACGTCGGCGTCCGGCAATTGCCCGACCCCGCTCGGCCCGGACTACGACTTCGGCGCCACGCCGATCCTGATGACGCTCAAGGGGGGCAAGCAAGTGCTGGTGGCCGGCCAGAAGTCGGGCATTGTCTACGGCCTGAACCCGGACACCGGCGCGCTGCTCTGGAAGACGACCGTCGGCGCGGGCTCCGCACTGGGCGGCGTCGAATGGGGCATCGCCGCCGACGACGAGAAGGTCTACGTCCCGATCTCCGACCTCGGCCGGCTGTTCTCGCCGGCCGAGGCGGCGAAGGCGAAGCCAGGCCTGAACGCGCTGGATCCCGCCACTGGGGCCGTCGTCTGGTCGACGCCCGCGCCCAACGCGCCCTGCGTCTACGCCAGCGACAAAGGCAAGCCCAGCCGCTGCGTCCGCAGTCAGTCGACGCCGCCGGCGGTCATCCCCGGCCTGGTCTTCCAGGGCGCGCTGGACGGCTGGTTCCGCGCCTATGACGCCAAGACCGGCAAGATCCTCTGGGAAGACTCCACCACCTCGCGGACCTACGACACGGTCAACGGGATCAAGGGTCAGCCCGGCGGCGGCATGGACGGCATGGGGCCGACGATCGCCAATGGCATGATCTTCGTCACCAGCGGCAATAACGGCGCAGCCCGCGTCGGCTCCAACGGCGTCAACGTCCTGCTGGCCTACTCCGTCGACGGAAAGTAGCGATAACGGCCCTCTCCCTGTGCGGGAGAGGGCCGCGCTTGCCTGCGGGCGGCTCAGAAGGCCAGCGAGAAGTCGGTCACGAAGACGAAGCCGTTCGCGCCGACCGGCACGGGATAGGCCGTGTAGCCGACGGGCGAGTGGTCGACGTAGAGGCCCATAACGTTGATCCGGAAATCCCTGCGTTCGAACGGGAAATAGTTCACGCCGACGGCGATGTCATAGGGATCGCCATACTTGCCAAAGATCTTCGATCCCGAGGCGTAGAGCTGCAGCGTCTTCGGCATCAGCATGGCCGAGGCCTGCAGCTGGAAGCCCGTGTCATACAGGTGGGTGACAGGGACGAACCCCTCCACCCGAAAATCGTCGAGCCACCTCGTGTAGTACTCAAGTTCCAAGGAGAACCCCTGGTATTTGGCCGCGGCGTTCAGCGCCATCATCTGATAGTGCGCTTCGGTGATCCGCCCCGGCGTGTTGAAGGCGTTGACGGCGAACAGCAGGGTGCCGTCGGATAGCCGAAGCTGGGTGTTCTCGATCGAATCCGTATTCGGCTGGGACTGCGGCGTCTCAGTACTGCGGGTGTAGTGGGCGCTGAACAGGGTCGCGAACTTCTGGTGGTTTTCAAAATCGCCGAAGCCGTTCGCCGGGCCGAACTCTCCCGTGGTCGGCATCCAAGTCAGCGCGCCGGAGAGCGTGTTGGGCTTCGCGTCGAGCTGGCCTGCGTTGACGCCGAGCGCGCTCAGGTTGTTGGCGATCATCACGCGGTATTCCAGGCCCTTCGCGAGCTTCCCGTCTGCCCAGATCCCTTGTGTGTAGGATCCGCGGAAGAACTCATCGGCAATGGCCCGGTTATCGTTGCGCAGGAAGAACGGGAAGGTTCGGTTCGTGGTCCGTGTCGACGGCACCGACTGAATTCCAAGGTAGACTTTCAGGGCGTCGCTGAAGGTCCAATTCAGATTGCCTGCCAAGACAACCTGCGCGCCGAGGCCT
>DASXKT010000178.1:0-1546 GCA_036496685.1 Phenylobacterium sp. | reverse complement strand
AGCACGTCCACGTCGCGGGCGATCTGCGGGTCTTCACCCTTGAGCGCCTCAATGCGGCGCACCGCATGCAGGACCGTCGTGTGGTCTCGCCCGCCGAACCGGCGGCCGATGTCGGGCAGGGACCGCGTGGTGATCTGCTTGGCCAGCCACATGGCCACTTGCCGGGGCCTGGCCACCGCACGCGCCCGGCGCTCGGAGATCAGGTCGGCCTGTTTCAGCCCGTAGTGCTCGGCGACGGTCTTCTGGATCTGGTCCACCGTCACCTTGCGCTCGTTGCACGACAGGTGCGGGCGAAGGATCGTCTGGGCCTCGTCCAGCGTCAGCCGCGCGAGATCGCCGCCGACCCGGGCCACCAGGGTGTTGAGCGCGCCTTCCAGCTCACGGACGCTGTCGGTGAAGCGGTCGGCCAGGAACTGCATGACCTCGGGCTTGGCCGACGGCAGGAAGCCGCCCTGCTGGGCCAGGGTCTGCAGCTTGCGGTCCAGGATGCCGAGCCGAAGGCTGCGGTCAGCGGGCTCGATGCCACAGACCAGGCCTGCCTGCAGGTGCGAACGCAGGCGCGGCTCCATCTCCGAAAGCTCGGTCGGCGAGCGGTCGGCGGTCATCACCACGCGGCGTCCGTCCTCGACCAGCGCGATCAGGGTGTGGAACAGTTCTTCCTGCGTCGAAGTTTTGCCGGCCACGAAATGGACGTCGTCGATCAGCAGCAGGTCGGCATTGCGAAGTTCGTCCTTGAACGCGGCCGTCTGCTTGTCCTGCAGGGCGCGCACGAAGGTGGTGGTGAACCGCTCGGCGGTCAGGTGAACCACACGCTTCGACGGCTCGTTGCGCATGGCCTCCCAGGCCAGCGCGTTCAGCAGGTGGGTCTTCCCGAAGCCATAGGGGCCATGGAACATCACCGGATTGAAGTGCCCGTCGGACCAGGTCGCCACCCGGCGCGCCACGGCGAAGGCGAATTCGTTGGACGGGCCCGCAACGAAGCTCTCGAAGGAGAACCGTTCCTGCAGGCCCAGGAGCCGTCCCTGGCGGGCGGCGGCGGGCGGCACCTCGGCCTCGATCTCGAAGACGACCGGTGCGACTGGCGCGGCGGCCACCGCGACCGAAGAGTTGGACGGCGCGATCGGCACCGGACCTTCGGAATCGAATTCCATCCGTGACTTAAGGTCCAGCCGGCGACCGAGCGGGTCGTTCTGCGCCCAGAGCTCACCGATCCGGCGCCAGGCATGGCGCGCGATCCAGTCGCGGGCCACGCCGGTGGCCGCCACTAGGCACACCTCGTCCCCGGTCTCCCGCAATGCTGCTTGGCCAAGCCAGGAGCCGAACGTCGCCTCGCCCAATTCGCGCTTCAGAACCAAGCAAGTCTTGGTCCACACGACTCCGGCCGGTGCGCTCGCCATAGCTCCCGCAGCCCCCCCGCTCATCATCCTCGCCAACCCCCGTCCTGCCCACTCGCGCCCGCGATCCCCAAACCGGCGGTCGCGCATTTCATCAACACAAACAGTCTCTTATCCGGCGAACGCTTGCGCTCCGCCGGCGCCCCAGTTTG
>DASXKT010000177.1:0-2202 GCA_036496685.1 Phenylobacterium sp. | reverse complement strand
CAGCACCCCGACTGTCGCCTCATGGAACGGGTCAGGATAGGCGTCGTCGCCGTAGACGTTCCAGAGCGCCGCCCACCAGCCGCCAGGCTTCAGGAGGCGCGCGATGCTGGCCAGCGCGGCGTCCTCGTCGAGCCAATGGAACGCGGTGGCCGAGAGGCCCAGATCGAAGCTGCGCTCCGTCAGCTCGACACCCTCGAAAGGCTGGGTGGTCACGCTCAGGGCGGAGGTTGGCAAGGCGGCGCGCAGGTAGCTTGCGAGGCGCAGGTCCGGCTCGATGGCGATCAGTGGGTCCGCACCCAGCGCCAGCAGCGGCCCGGTCGCCTTGCCGGTGCCGGCGCCGATCTCGAACGCGGCCGATCCCTCGCCGACGCCGCATTCATCGCGAAGCGCGCTCCAGACCCAGTCGGGATAGCTCGCCCTGGCAGCGTCGTAGTTCGCCGGATCGTCGCCAAATGCCTGGCGGCCGAAGCTGCGGTCGAGTTCGACCATCCGCAAAACCTCCCAGGAACGTCGTACGGCCGATTCCGATCGTTACCGATAGTGCCCTAGCCGGAGCCCTCCGCGAGGCGCTCTACGCCTGCTCCAGGGCCCGGGAAAGGCCGCTCCTTCGCGGAGCCGCCGTTACTCCGCCGCCCGCAACCCCGCCAGCCGGTCGGCCTTCAGCTTCTCGGCCACCAGGAACGCCAGCTCCAGCGCCTGCTCGCCGTTGAGCCGCGGGTCGCAGTGGGTGTGGTAGCGGTCGCCGAGGTCGCCTTCGGACAGCGCCCGGGCGCCGCCCAGGCACTCGGTGACGTTCTGGCCGGTCATCTCCAGGTGCACGCCGCCGGGATGCACGCCCTCGGCCTCGGCGATCTCGATGAAGCCCTTCACCTCGGCGAGAATGCGATCGAACGGCCGGGTCTTGTAACCGTTGTTGGCCACCAGCGTGTTGCCGTGCATCGGGTCGATCGCCCAGACCACCTTGCGCCCCTCGCGCCGGGTGGCGTTCATCAGCATCGGCAGGCGCCCAGCGATCTTGTCCGAGCCGAACCGCCCGTAGAGCGTCAGCTTGCCCGGCTCGTCATCGGGGTTCAGCGCGTCGATCAGCCGGATCAGCTCGTCCGGCTCCAGCGTCGGGCCGACCTTCAGGCCAACCGGGTTCTTCACCCCCTTGCAGAACTCGACGTGGGCGCCGTCCAGCTGGCGTGTCCGCTCGCCGATCCAGATCAGGTGGGCCGAGGTGTCGTACCAGTCGCCGGACGTGGAATCGACGCGGGTCATCGCCTCCTCGTAGCCGAGCAGCAGCGCCTCGTGGCAGGTGAAGAACTCGACCCGGTGGAGCTCCGGCTGGGTCTCAGGCGTCACCCCGATCGCGGCCATGAAGGTCAGCGTCTCGGAGATCTTGTCGGCCAGCTCGCGATAGCGGGCGCCTTGCGGCGAGCCCTCGACGAATCCCAGCGTCCAGCGGTGGATATTGTAGAGGTCGGCGTAGCCGCCGCCGGCGAAGGCGCGCAGAAGGTTCAGCGTCGAGGAGGACTGGCCGTAGGCCTTCAGCAGCCGCTCCGGATCGGGACGACGGGCATCCTCGGTGAACTCCATGCCGTTGATGTTGTCGCCGCGGTAGGACGGCAGGGTGACGCTGTCGATGGTCTCGGTGGAGGCCGAGCGCGGCTTGGCGAACTGGCCGGCCATGCGCCCCACCTTCACCACCGGCTTGCCGCCGGCGAAGGTCAGGATCACCGCCATCTGCAGGATCAGGCGGAACAGGTCGCGGATGTTGTCGGCCGAGAACTCCTTGAAGCTCTCTGCGCAGTCGCCGCCCTGGAGCAGGAACGCCTTGCCCTCGACCACTTGGCCCAGCAGGCCCTTCAGCCGCCGCGCCTCGCCGGCGAACACCAGCGGCGGCATCCGCCGCAACTCCGCCTCCACGCGCGCCAATGCCGCCACGTCCGGGTAGTCGTCCGGCACATGCTTGGCGGGAAGGTTTCTCCAGGACGTCGGCGTCCAGCGATCGGTCATTACGGGCCTGCTCAGAAGGGCGGCGCTTTTAGCGTAGATAGGAGATGAAGGCCAGATCGGAGGTTCTTGATCGAAGACGGCGCAAGCGTCACGGTCGTAAGAATGGACCACGAACCTCACGAACCACACGAACGGATGCTGTTTGCCGATGAGGTGTTTCAGCTCCAGGGAGCGATCTTCGAGGTCAATCGGAACATGGGATCC
>DASXKT010000176.1:0-42824 GCA_036496685.1 Phenylobacterium sp. | reverse complement strand
GGCGTGGGCCTGTGAGAACGCCACCCCCGTCGCGACCATCAGCCCGCAGGTCACGAACAGCAGGCGCTTGGCGGGGTACAGGTGACCCACCAGCCCGATGGCGAGGGTCAGGGCGGCCGAGCCCAACAGGGTCGCCGTTGTCAGCACCCCGACCCGGAAGGCGCTGAACCCCAGGGTGGTCAGGTATACGGGCAGGAGCAGCGAGGTGAAGCCGTCACCGAAACCTCGCACGCCGCGGGCCGCGACCAGGGTTACGGCGCTGCGCAAACCGGCCCTCAGCGCCTGCGCGTGGTGATGTCGGTGAGGGGGCCGCCCTCGCGGATCGTCTTGTTGCGATAGATCACCGCCCCGATCCGGTTCGGCTGCTGAGCGATGGCGGCGCAGAACTCGAGCCACAACTCGGAGGGCACCCATAGGCAAGGCGCCCGAGGGTCGTCGTCGATCGCCACGTCCACCAGATCGCGCGCCTCCATGCGCGCCAGCCTAGCGCGGCCATGGCTGCGCAGCGAGCGTTCAGCCGGTGAGACCGGTCGGAACGCCGTTCATGATGGGGGGCGGTCCGCATTTACCGGCGCGGGCCTGCACCACATAGAAGAGCGCGCGGCCTTGGGCGAAGATGAAGTGCTCGGCGATCGGCGTGGTCGGTTGTCCGCTGAGCAGACTTGGCGCCTCGATCGCGTTCGCGTTTTCACCCTCGCCGCCTGTGGTGAGCGTCTGCTGGTTCCAGCGCGCCAGGGTCGTCCCGCAGGCGGCGACGGTCGCCGTCGCCACCTGGCTCGCGTCATCCCGGGAAACCGCCAGCGCATAGCCCCAACGGTGTAGGCAGTCCTCGAGCGCCGCTGAGGGATCCGTTGCGATAGGCGCCGCGGCGCCGGCCGCCTGGCCCGTCGCCTGCGCGACCGCCGGGAAGGGCATGCACAGGCGGCTAGCGCCGACAGAACCCGTGCGCTGGGCGTTGTCGCAGCCTGCGATGCTAAGCGCCGCTAGGGCCAAGGCGAGCGAAAGGGTCCTCATCCGCAGACCTGGATGGGCGAATAAACCAGTCGCCCCATCGAGTCATAGAACGGCCGGCTCTCGTAGTGGCAGGCGCCGGGCGCGGCGGCGTAGCGGACGTCTCGCGACGATGCGTAGGTCGCAGCTCGCGTCCGCGTCCGGTAGTAGGCGTGGGGATGATAGCAGTTGGTCCTGGCTAGGCTGTGGCCCACGACCGCGCCCACGCCAGCGCCGATCAACGTCCCGCCCGTACGGCCGCCCCCGTGGGACACAGCGTTGCCCAAGAGGCCACCGCCGACCGCGCCCAGCAGGGTCCCGGCGACCCTGCGGTCATGCGCCCGCTGCTCACAAGAGCTCTGGGCCGATGCGACGGAGGGCAGCATGGATGGCGCCGCGACGGCCGCGGCGAGGCCGGCGATCGTCAGGATCCGGCGCATGAATGTCTCCTCAGTCAGGAGCCCGACACATGAGGGCTCAGCCGTCGAGAACGCGCATGCCGCCTACAAGGATGCGCCCGCCTCTCTGGCGCCCGCCGCCGGTAGTAGATGCGACCGTCCCTGCGGACGAAGCGGCATCGGATCTTGTGTCGAGGGTGTGTGTAGAAGTCCTGAGACCATTTTCCCGAACCTTTTCCGATGGTTGAGGCGTTCTCAGGGGCCGGATTGTGTAGAGGGATGTTTAGAGATCGTCTGAAGACGGTTCCGCCAACGGTGAAACCGCTGTGTTTTCAACGATGTTGGGAAGAATGGCGCGCCCGGAACGATTCGAACGTCCGACCCTCAGATTCGTAGTCTGATGCTCTATCCAGCTGAGCTACGGGCGCGCGCCGCCTCACGGCGAGGCGGCTATCTAGCCGCCTGCCACTTGCGGTTCAACCCCAAACGCACAGTGGCCAGACGACGCGCCCGGCGCCCGATGGCGGCGCCGGCCCTCGCCGCATCTTTAGTCAAAGCCCGGCAGATCGCGCCAACACGTGACTTGGGCGCCCGGCCATGGCTCAGCCTCGAAGACGGCGCGGGCCACCGCCCGGGCCAAGGCATCGGCCGCCAGGGACCCTAAGCGCGCCAGCATATAGTCGGCCGCTTCAGGCATCGGGCGCCGGGCTGTGGAAAGCGCAAATACCGCGTCGCCGTCGAACGGGGCGTGGATAGGCCGGATGGCCCGGGCGAGGCCGTCCTGGGCCATCACGGCGAGGCGCTTCGCCTGCGCCGGCGTCAGAGTAACGTCGGTGGCGACGCAGGCGATAGTGGTGTTACGGGCCTCGCCGGGCGCCTTGGCGCGGCCCCAATCCTCCGGCGCGGCCGCAAGGCCACCGGCGCCCAGGCCGCCGAACTCGCCGTTGATCTCGTAGGGCGTGGCCCAGAACGTGCGGCCGCCCGGCGCGGTCACCGAGCCCCAACAATTCACCGCCACCAGCGCGCCGACCGTCGCGCCGTCGGCCGCCACCACCGAGGCCGAACCGACGCCGCCCTTCAGCGACCCAGCCATGGCGCCATAGCCCGCGCCGGCTGTTCCCAGCTCGAAGGCGTCCGAAGCCTGGGCGACGGCCGCGATGCCGAGCGCGCGATAAGGCGGGGTCTCGCCCCATGCCTTGTCGCCGCCATTGGCCAAATCGAAGAGGATGGCGGCCGGGATCACCGGCGAAACCGGCACGCCCTGCAGCTGCGACATACCGTAGCCGCGCCCACGCGCGCCCAGCCAGGCGGCGGCTCCGTCGGCTCCGGCGAGCCCATAGACCGAACCGCCGGACAGCACGACCGCGTCGACCGCCTCGACCAGGTTTTCCGGGGCGAGCGCATCGGTCTCGCGAGTCCCGGGCGCTCCGCCCCGCACGTCGCAGGCGCAGACCGCTCGCGCGTCGGGCAGTATCACCGTGACCCCGCTGCGCGCCGCAATATCCTGCGCCTGGCCAACCTTCAGGCCTGGGACATCCGTGATCAGGTTGCGGGCGCCCGGGCGGGCGTGCGAAGGCTGCGTCTCCATGGACACGCGACCTCGCATGCCAGGAGGTTTGTTGTCCACGCGCGCCTGCCCATATGGTGGCGTTCCACCCCACGTCCGGAGTTATTCTCACGTGACCTTCGTCAAGCGTCTCCTGCCCCTTGGGCTCACCGCACTGGTGGCGGGGTCCGCCCTCACCGTCCAGGCGACAGCCAAGCCCGCGACGGGACCGACCGCCATGGTGGCGGCGGCCAATCCGATGGCAGTGGACGCGGGGCTAAAGGTCTTGAAGGCCGGCGGCTCCGCAGTTGACGCCGCCGTGGCCGTTCAGGCGGTGCTGGGCCTGGTCGAGCCGCAGAGCTCCGGCCTCGGCGGCGGCGCGTTCATGACCTACTACGACGCCAAGACCCACAAAGTGACCGCTTACAACGGGCGCGAGACAGCGCCGGCCGGCGCGACGCCGGACATGTTCTACGGGCCGAACGGCAAGCCGCTACCCAAGGGCCAGGCGATCGTCACCGGCCGCTCGGCCGGCGTGCCCGGGGCCATCGCCATGCTCTACATGGCCCAGCACGACCACGGGAAGCTGGCTTGGTCGAACCTGTTCGGCGATGCAGAACATCTGGCCGCCGACGGCTTCCCGGTGCCCCGCCGCATGGCCGAGGCGGCCAGCTCGCGTGCGCCACAGGCGTCGCAGCCCGACGCCGTCGCCTATTTCACCAAGCCCGACGGCGCCAAGGTCCAGCCCGGCGACATCATGAAGAACCCGGCCTACGCCGACACGCTGCGCAAGATCGCCGCCCAGGGTCCGAAGGCGATCCTGGAAGGTCCGATCGCTGAAGCCATCGTTGCCAAGCTGCACGAAGGCCCGATGCCCGGGACAATGACGCTCAAGGATCTGGCGAGCTACAAGCCGAAGGTGTCGGCGGCGGTCTGCCGGCCCTACCACGCCTACACAGTCTGCGTTCCGCCCGCGCCGTCCGGCGGCCCAGCCGTGCTCGAAGGCCTGGGCATCCTGCAACGCACGGACATCGGGGCGCACAAGGACGACGCGCAAGGCTGGTACCTGTTCAGCCAGGCGAGCCGCCTGATGTACGCCGACCGCGACCGCTACTACGGCGACCCCGACTTCGTGGAGGTGCCGATGGAGGGGCTCCTGGAGCCGGCCTACCTCGACGCTCGCGCCAAGTTGATCAACCCGACCACCGCCGGACCGGCGCCCGCGCCCGGCAATCCGCGCGGCGCCAAGACCCGCGCGCCCGACCACACCCTAGAACCCGGCGGCACCACCCACTTCGTGATCGTCGACAAGGACGGCAACGCGGTCTCGATGACCACCACCGTCGAAAGCATCTTCGGCGACGGCCGGATGGTCGGTGGCTTCTTCCTCAACAACCAGCTGACCGATTTCTCGTTCGATCCGAAGGACGGTGACGGCGCGCCCGCGGCAAATGCGGTGGCCGGCGGCAAGCGGCCGCGCTCGTCCATGGCGCCCGCGGTGGTGCTGGATAAGCAGGGGCGGCTGGTAGAGGTCGTGGGCTCGCCCGGCGGCCCCTCGATCCTGGCTTTCAACCTGAAAGCATTGGTCGCCACACTCGATTGGAAGCTGCCGATGCAGCACGCGCTGGCGCTGCCAAACCTGATCGCCGCAGGCAACTTCTATGCCTCGGAGCCGGACAAGTATCCGACAGGCGTGGTCCCGGCTCTCGCGGCCAAGGGCGTGAAGCTGCAAGGCGGCGCCTTCGGCGAGGGCTCGGGCCTGCACGGGATCGAGGTTACGCCGGATGGCCTGCGAGGCGGGGCCGATCCGCGCCGCGAGGGCGTCGCGAAGGGCTTCTAGCTCGCCGAGCTCTTCGTCGATCGGCTGCGCGTCGGCGGAGGCGGCGGCGCGCCGGGCAGACGCAGTTCGAAGGTCGAGCCCTTCGGCCCGGTGCTCGCCAGCGAGAGATCGCCGCCGTGGCCCTGGGCCAACTCCCGGGCGATGGCGAGGCCCAGGCCGGCCCCATCCGGTCGCCCAGACCCGGCGAAGGGCTGGAACAGCCGCTCGCGCGCCCGCTCAGGCACGCCAGGGCCGTTGTCGGCCACCCGCACGAGGCTCATATCGCCGGCCGCAGTGAGGCTGACCGTGATCCGTCCCTTGGCCTCTCGCCCCTCCTGGTGCTCCATCGCCTCGCGAGCGTTGCGCAGCAGATTGACCAGGATGCGATGCAGCTGGTCCGGGTCCGCGTTCACCTGCCCCGCCGGGGCGACCTGCAGCGACAGCCCGATCTTCTGCTCGGCGAGCCGCGCTTCCTCGGCGGCGACCTCGACGGCGGGAGCCAGAAGCACGGGCCGCGGCTCGGGCGCGGCTTCCTGGGTCTTGCCGTAGGCCAGCACGCCGGAGGCCAGTTTCACCGCCCGGTCCAGCGCGCGTTCGAGCCTGGGGAGCGCCTGGCTCACTTTCGGGTCCTTCAGCGCCGCCAGCCGTTCCGAGGCGATCTGGGCGCTGGTCAGCATGTTCTTCAGGTCGTGGTTGATCTTGGCCACCGCCTCGCCGAGCGCCGCGAGCCGCGCGCGCGAATTCAGCGCTGCGCGCAGGTCCGCCTGCATGCGGTCGAGTTCGGCCTCGGCGCGGCCGATCTCGTCGCGGCGTCCGGAGGGCTCCACACGCGCGCCCGCATCCTCCGGGTCGGCGCGGAACCGCTCCATGGAGTGGGTGATCCGCTGCATCGGCCGGACCAGGAAGAAGTTCAGCGACAGATAGACCAGCAAGCCGGCGCTCGAGGCGACCAGCGCCACGATCAACACCATCCTCGAGAGGTAGCGGATCAATTCACGGCGCAGCTCGGCGTCAGGCGCCACCACCTCGATGAACTGGGCCGAGATGAACCGGGGGGTGGCGCGGACGCGCACGCTTCGGCCCGATCCCCCGAATAGGGTCTGGGCGGGGGCCGCCAGCCAGGCCGTGGGCGCCTGGTCGCGCAGGTCGACGAAATAGGGCGTCTTGGAGTTGCGCTTGCCCTGCAGGACCAGGTGCAGGCCCTCGTCCCGGGTCTGGATCGCCACCCACTCGACGCCGGCGCCACGCAGCAGCTGCTCGCGTTGCGGGTCGTTGACGCCTGTAGGCGCGATATCGGCAAATCGCGAGACGGTCTCGGCCGCGCGCACCCGCTCCAGCAGCCATTGCCGCTCGAACGACGCCAGCGCCGGCGGGAAAGCCAGCGCCCCGCCGCCGGCGACAAACAGGATCGTAAGCGTCAGCAGGCGCGCAGAGAGGCCGCCCGGCCAGAAGAACCGGGGCCTCCTGGGCCGGGGAAGCTCCTGCGGCGTTGGGGCGGCGTCCGCCATGATCCTCCCGAGTTAATCCAGCTGAGCCGCTTCGGCAACGCGACCGCAGCGCTTGCAAGCCCCGGGCCGACGGGCTGGCCGCCGTTCAGTGTGCGCCCACGGCCTCGGCGATCGAAGCAAAGCCGTCTCCCCGCAGCCGACCGGCCAGTTCGAGCTTGATCCTCCTGGCCAGCCCCGGCCCTTCGAACACCAGCGCGGAGTAGAGCTGCACCGCCGACGCGCCGGCCCGGATCTTGGCGTAGGCGTCGGCGCCGGACGTGATCCCGCCCACGCCCACCAGCGCCAGTCGCCCGGCCGAGGCCTTGGCGAATTCCTGCAGCACCCGCGTCGAAAGCGCCATCAGGGGAACGCCGGAGAGGCCGCCGACCTCCCCAGCGAACGCCGAAGCAAGCGCGGGGCGCGAAATCGTCGTGTTGGAGACCATGATCCCGGCCAGCCCATGGGCCACGCAGGTCTCGACGATGGCCTCGACCTCGCCGTCGTCGAGGTCGGGCGCGACCTTCAGGAACATCGGGACGCGTCCTTCCGCCGGAAGCGCTTCGCGAGCCTCCGCCAGGCGGCCGAGCAACTCGTCGAGTGCTGCTTTCGTCTGCAAGGCCCGCAACCCCGGCGTGTTGGGCGAGGAAACGTTGATGGTGAAGTAGGAGGCAAGGCCCCAGAGCCGGCGGAGGCCGGTCACGTAGTCGCCGATGCGATCGGCAGACTCCTTGTTGGCCCCGATGTTGGCGCCAACGATGCCACCGCTGCTCCCCCTCGACAGCCTGCCGGCAAAGGCCTCCAGCCCCCGATTGTTGAAGCCCATTCGGTTGATCACAGCGCGGTCTTCGCTCAGCCGGAAGAGCCTCGGCCGCGGATTGCCCGCCTGGGGACGAGGCGTCACTGTCCCGCACTCCACGAACCCGAAGCCTGCGCGCAGCATCGGACCAAACACCTCGGCGTCTTTGTCGAAGCCCGGCGCCAGGCCCACCACGTTCGGCAGGGCGAGACCCGCCAGGGACGCGGCGAGGATCGGGTCGTCACCGCCGCCGGTCGGTCCAAGCCCGAGCTTGAGGCCGCGGATCGCCAGGCCGTGGGCGTCCTCGGGGTCCAGCCCGCGCAGCGCCCGGGTCGCCAAGCCATGCAGGTCGCTCACGGCTCGACCACGATCTGCGGAACGCCCTCGGCGTCGAGCGGCGCCTCGGTCACCGCCCGGACCAGGGCAGTCTCCAGGTGGGCATAGAGGTGCGGGAAGAGGTCGCCGCCCCGCGAGGGCTCCCAACGCAGCGCCGTGCCGAGGTCGTCGGCCTCAACCTCCAGCACGACGAGGTTTTCCTGGCCGGCGAAATGGCGTCGAGCGGTCTCCTGCGCCTGCGCGGCCGTCGAGAAGTGGATGAACCCGTCCTGATGATCGACCGGAGAACCGTCGAAGCGACGCTGGGGGAGCGCCGCCTGCCACGCTTCGCGCGGGACGATCTTGTAGATGCGGCTCAATCGTGACGCTCCGGGAAGAACAGGCCGTCGAAGGCGGGGCGGCCGTTCCCGTCGAACAGGAAGACCGCCGCAGCCGCAGGCGGGAACCGCCGCTGCGCCCGGGAGATCAGCGAGCTGGGCGCCGAGCCCTCCATTAGCAGCCGTACCGCCAATTCCTGGAGGCCCGGATTGTGGCCCACCACCATCACCGTGCCCACGCCCTTGCCCACCCGCTCGGCCTCTTGGCGAACTGAGCCGGAGTCGGCGTGGTAGAGCTCCCCGTCGAAGCTGACCCGGGCGTTCGGGAAATGTGGCTCGGCGGCCGCCCAGGTCTCCCGTGTGCGGGCGGCAGGCGATATCAGCACCAGATCGGGCGCGAAGCCGAGGTCGGCCAGGTGCGCCCCCATCTCCGCCGATTCACGTAGCCCCCGCGGCGCCAGCTTGCGGTCGAAGTCTTCGCCACTGGCGGACTCCGGCTCAGCCTTGCCGTGGCGAAAAAGGATCAGCCGGTCCATGCACGCTCCACCCCAGGAATTGTTCTCATAGCGGCGCCCGCGCCGGCTGCGAAGCGGCCACGGAGCCATTGACAGTGAATGGGCTTGGCGGTCCAAGGCCCGGATGGACGCCGCGGCCAAGACCAGCCCAGCGATCGAGACCGACGGCGGAACGCTGCGTTTCCCGGCGAGCAAGACCCTGCGCCTGGATTCAGGCGCCAAGCTCGACGGCCTGGAGATCGCCTACTGCACCTATGGCCGCCTGAACGAGGCGCGGACCAATGCGATTCTCGTCTGCCATGCGCTGACCATGGACCAGCACGTGGCGTCCACGAACCCGACCACCGCCCGGCCCGGCTGGTGGAGCCGGGTGGTTGGCCCGGGCCTGCCGCTCGATCCCGAGCGCTATTTCATCATCTGCTCCAATGTCGTCGGCGGCTGCATGGGCTCGACGGGTCCGGCTTCGACCAATCCGAAGACCGGCGGGTCATATGGCCTGGGCTTCCCGGTCGTCACCATCGCCGACATGGTCCGGGCGCAGGCCATGCTGGTCGAGGCGCTGGGGATCGAGACCCTGTTCGCCGTGGTCGGCGGCTCGATGGGCGGCATGCAGGTGCTGCAGTGGGCGGCCGACTATCCCGAGCGGCTGTTCAGCGCCGTCTGCATTGGCGCCGCGCCGCGCCACTCCGCCCAGAACATCGCCTTCCACGAAGTAGGGCGCCAGGCGATCATGGCCGACCCCGACTGGCGCGGCGGCGCCTATGAGGCCGCGGGGGTGCGCCCGGAGAAGGGTCTGGCCGTCGCGCGCATGGCCGCCCACATCACCTACCTCTCCGAGGCCGCCCTGCAGCGGAAATTCGGCCGCGAGCTGCAACGGGACGGGGTGTCCTGGGGCTTCGACGCCGACTTCCAGGTGGAGAGCTACCTCCGCCACCAAGGGACCAGTTTCGTCGACCGCTTCGACGCCAACTCCTACCTCTACATCACCCGTGCGCTCGACTACTTCGACCTGGCCGCGCAGTCCGGCGGCGTGCTGGCCGAGGCATTCCGGAAGGCGCGCGCGGTAAGGTTCTGTGTGCTTTCCTTCTCCTCCGACTGGCTCTACCCGACAGCCGAGAGCCGCGACATCGTGCGCGCCCTGAACGCGGCGGGCTGCCGAGCCAGCTTCGCCGAGATCGAGACCGACAAGGGCCACGACGCCTTTTTCCTCGACGAGCCGCAGCTGGACAGGGCTCTGCGAGGGTTCTTCACCTCGGCCGCCCAGGCGCGGGGGCTCTAGGTTGAGCGTCATGCGCGAGGATTTCGCCGAGATCCTGCGGCTCGTGCGCCCCGGCGCGCGGGTGTTGGACGTGGGCTGCGAAGACGGCGAGCTCCTGGAACTCCTGACCCGCGAGAAGCGTGTCGACGGCCAGGGCTTGGAGATCAGTCCCGCGGGCGTGTCCGCCTGCCTCGCCCGCGGCCTGGCGGTCGTGCAGGGCGACGGCGACCGCGATCTCGATCACTTCCCGACCAAGGCCTTCGATTACGCCATCCTGTCGAAGACCCTGCAGCAGATGCGCGAGCCCAAGCACGTGCTCTCGGAACTGCTGCGGATCGCCGACCAGGCCATCGTCTCTGTGCCGAACTTCGGCCATTGGCGGATGCGGGTCTCGCTGATGGCCCGCGGACGGATGCCCGAGACCCGCGCACTGCCGGACCCCTGGTACGAGACCCTGAACATCCACCTGTGCACCCTGCGAGACTTCACCGACCTTTGCCGCGAGCTCGACCTGCGGGTGGACGCCTGCGTCGCGCTCTCGGGTGGTAAGCCGGCCCGTCCGATCCAGCCCGACGGCCTGTTGGAGAACTGGCGATCAGAAACCGCCCTCTTCCTGCTGAGCCGCCGGGCAGAAGCCGCCCCGGTCGCCGCTGCTCAGAACCTGTTCGGCGAGGTCGAGGCGCCGAAGCCGGAGACGCCGCCTTCGCCGAAGAAGCGTCGCAGGACCCGGGCCTAGCCGACGACCGGCCGCCGCTTGCTCACGGCAAGGCTGCAGCGCATAGTCAGCGTGCTGAGGGAGGATATCTCCGTGGGTAGGAACAACCGCTAGCGCCTCGCGTCGCTTGACCGGACCCGACTGGATCCGCGTCGTTCCTCGACTCCGTTCAGCGGACACCCCATGTCATTCTTCGGCAATGACGCGATCAATCGCGTCAACCTGCAGGTCGGCGTCCAGTCCCTGGCCCAGGGCGCTGGCCAGCTTTTCCTCCTGGTCTTTCTGCTCAGGGCGGGCGTCTCCGTCCCGCAAGCCCTGCTCGCCCAGGCGGCTATCGTCGCGCTCCGGTTCGTCCTGCGCCCCGCCCTCCTGCCGCTCGCCCAGCGCTTCGGCCTGAAGCCGCTCCTTGTCGCCGGGACCATCGCCATGGCGGCGCAGTATCCGATCCTGGCCGAGGTGCGAGGCGTCGGCCCGGCCCTGATCGCCATGTGCCTCGCCGCGGCCGTGGGCGAAGTGATCTACTACGTCTCCTACAACGCCTATTTCGCCGCCCTCGGCGACGTCGCGCACCGCGGCCACCAGGTCGCGATCGGCCAGGCTATGGCCGCCGCCGCGAGCGTCGTCGCGCCGCTTGTCGGAGCCTGGGGGCTGGTGACGGCGGGCCCTGGATGGACATTCGCAAGCGTGGCCCTGGTCCAGATCCTCTCGGCGGTTCCGTTGCTGGGCTTGCCCAACGTGGCGGTGGCCCGGTCTGCGCCCGGGTCCTGGCGCGCTGCCCGGCCCGCGGCCCTGCTGGTCGCCGCCGACGGATGGTTCGATGCTGCCTTCATCTTCGTCTGGCAGATCGCGCTCTTCGTCTCGCTGGGACGAAGTTTCTCGGCCTACGGCGGGGTGATGGCCCTGGCCGGGCTGGTCGGAGCCGCCGTCGGTCTGGCGATGGGCCAGCATGTCGACGCTGGTCATGGCCGGCGGGCGACCGTCATCGCCTATGCTGCGGCCGCCTTGGTGGTGATCGTACGGGCCGCGAGCCTCCACCAGCCGTGGCTCGCAGCGGTCGCCAACGCCGCCGGGGGCGTCGTCATGCCGCTGCTAGTGCCGCCGCTGGCCTCAGCCACCCACAACATCGCCAAAGCCTCGCCCTGCCCGATGCGGGTGAAGATGGCGACGGAGGGTGGCTGGGACGTCGGCTGCCTCGGCGCGTGCCTGACGGCCGCGGGGCTGGCAAGCCTCGGGGCGTCGGCCTGGATCGGCGTATTGCTGGCGCTCCCGGCCCTTGCCGCGGGCGGGACCTTGCTCTGGCGGCGCTATCCGCCTCGCTAGCCCGCGATCGCCGCCGCGTCCCGGTCGCCGGTGCGGATGCGGAGCGCCTGCTCGAGATCCATGACGAAGACCTTGCCGTCGCCGATCTTGCCGGTGTTGGCGGTGCGCGAGATGGCCTCGACCACAGCCTCGACGATGTCGGACGGGACGGCGATCTCCAGCTTGACCTTGGGGAGCAGCTTCACCTCGTACTCCGCCCCGCGATAGACCTCGGTCTTGCCGCGCTGGCGGCCATAGCCGCGAACCTCAGTGACAGTCAGACCCGAGGCGCCGGCCTCGGTGACCGCGTCCAGCACCGCGTCGAGGCGGCTCGGTTTGATGATCGCGACGATCATCTTCATGGGGAAACCTTTCGGTTGGACTTGGACCCGACGCTAAGGCTTTCCCCATCGGCCTCCAATAGGCCGCGCCGTACGAGCTTGTCCGGCGCCTGTGAAAAGGGCGCCCCGCTGGGAGCCGGGGCCAGCACTGGCCGCACCCGCCGCACCCGCGCGCCGTGGCCGCGGGGCTTCACGGCGAAGGTCTGCTTCACCGCCTCCATGAGCAGCAGGCCCGCGAAGCCGGGCCAAAGGCGCGAGCCGGTCTGTTCGAACCCCTCGGCCCACCCCGCCATCCAGTTCAGCGGCGGCACGTAGAGCGCCCGCGTCCAGCCGGAGGGTTCGAGTTCGGCCTCGCGCAGCAGCTCGCCCAGCTGGCTGCGGCTATAGGGCCGCCCGTGACCGAAGGGGGTCTTCTCGGTGTTCGCCCAAAGGCCGTTACGCGCCGTCACCGCCACTACCACCCGGCCTGAGGGCGCCAGCACCCGCCAGACCTCGCGCAGCAGCGCAATCGGATCGGGGCTCTCCTCGATACCGTGGGCTACCAGGATCCGGTCGAAGAGGGCGTTGGCGAACGGCAGGCTGTCCTCGCCTACCAAGGTGGTCAGGTTGCGCTCGCCGGCAGGCCAGATTTCCACGCCCTGCTGAGCGGGCATGGCGCCCACGACCCGGCGTGCGGCGTGGCGCTGTGTGGCGACGAAGGGGGTCGCGTAGCCCAGAGCAAGCACGTCCAACCCGTGGGCGTCGCCCCAGGCCTCCAGCACCTTTCGACCGACCATGGCGCGCGCAGCCCGGCCGAGATCGGAGGCGTAGAACTCTCGAAGCTCCAGGACGTCGCGGCGCATGGGCCCATGGCTATGCTCGACTAAGGCCTCTCGCCAACCTAAATCGCTAGCCTTGGGCCGATCGCCCGGTCCGGAGGCCAAGCCGATGCCACTCACCGTCCACCAGTTTCCCTGCCTTTCGGACAACTACGGCTTCCTCGCCCGCGACGAGGCGACCGGCAAGACGGCCTGTGTCGACACGCCCGAGGCGGCCGCGATCCTGCGGGAGCTGGAGAAGCTTGGCTGGAACCTCGACCTGATCCTCAACACCCACTGGCACCCAGACCATGCCGGCGGCAACGCCGAGATCGTGGCCGCCACGGGCGCGACGGTGGTCGGCCCGGCCGAGGTCACCCGCCTGACCACGCTCGACCGCGAGGTGCGCGGCGGGGATGTGGTGATGCTGGGCGAAACCCGGTTCGAGGTCATCGAGAGCGGCGGCCACACGCTCGGCCACATCGCCTACTACGATGCGGCCGATCGGATCGCCTTCGTCGGCGACACCCTGTTTGCGCTCGGCTGCGGCCGCCTCTTCGAAGGCACGGCCGAGCAGATGTGGACCAGCCTTCAGCGGCTGGCGGCGCTCCCCGACGACACCACGGTCTACTGCGCGCACGAATACACCGCCTCCAACGCGCGCTTCGCGCTTTCGGTGGACGACGATCCGGCGCTGAAGGCCCGGGCCGAGCAGGTGTTCGCCATGCGTGAGCGCGGCGAGCCGACGGTGCCGACCACGATCGCGCTCGAGAAGGCCACCAACCCCTTCCTCCGCGCGCCGAAGCTTGCTGAACGCGTGGGGGCCGCCGGCGAGCCCGACTACAAGGCTTTCGGCGCCGTCCGCGCCGCGAAGGACTCCTTCAAGGGCTGAGCGCCTCGGGTCGCCGCCGGCCTAGCGGAAGGTTTGGGTGACGTGGACAATCCAGTCCGAGGACGGCCGGCCGGCGACGCCCTGCGGCGGGACGACGGTGACTTCCAGCACCCCCTGCGACATCTGGGCCGAGGCGTTGCGGCCTTCCACGAGGCGAACCTTCAGCACCCGGTCGGCCAGACGCCGCGTCTCCGAGCGCTTACTCATCCGCACCATGGCCTCGCTGGTCACCATGGCCGCGTCGGCGATCAGGGCTGAAGAAGCCGGCGTGGCGTCCGCCTCGAAGGGGATCAGGCGTCGCGCCGCGCGACTGGCGCGCGCGCTGGCTAGCGTCAGGCGCTCGAAAAGGGCCTGAGGCCCCATGATCGCCAATCGTAAAGGGGAGCCGACTCCCGCGAGCGCCGCCGCCGAGCCGCCGGGCCGTTGGTCGGTGAAGATCGTAATTCCGCCCAGGCGCGTGGCCCGCAGCACGGTCTCGCCCAGGTCGTTCTTGTAGATCACATCGCCGCGCGGGGCGGGCTGCGGCTTCAGGGCCCAGACTTCGTAGCTGTTGTCGAACTTCAGGAGCGCCTTTGGTCCCGTGCGGTCCAGCGTGAAGACGTCGCCGTCTTCAGAGACGTAGCGAGCAATCGGCGGGGCGGGGAACTGGCGACTGTCGGTGGGGCGTTGTCCGAACAGGCCTTGCCGCAGGCTCTCCACGGGACCGGCCTTCGCAGGGTGGGCGACTCCTAGAACGGCGCAAAGCGTGGCTACGCAGGCCGCCGCTGGGCGCGTCCGTAAAGAAGCCGATGGCTCGCCCGTCATGACGATCAATGGCATGCGGGCCGAGTAGGGCGCTTTTTGGACCGGCGTGGGGCCGTCACCCGACAGCGTGGCCTTAGCCGACCAGGTACTGTCCGCCATTCAGCGACAGTGTTGTTCCGGTCACATAACCGGCCCGCTCGCCGGCAAGGAAGGCCACCATGTCGGCGATCTCGTCGCCGCGGCCCAGCCGCCCTACCGGAATCTGGCCGATGATGCCCGCCAGCACGTGCTCCGGGACGGCCTGGACCATCTCGGTGTCGATGTAGCCGGGAGCGATGACATTCACGGTCACGCCCTTCTTGGCGTTCTCCAGCGCCAGCGCCTTGGAGAAGCCGATCATACCCGCCTTGGCCGCCGAATAGTTGGTCTGGCCGACCTGGCCCTTCTGGCCGTTGATCGAGGAGATGTTGATGATCCGGCCCCACTCCCGCTCGCGCATGCCCTCGATCACCTGCCGGGTCATGTTGAACAGCGAGTCCATGTTGACCCGGATCACCTCGCTCCACTGCTCCGAGCTCATCCGGTGGAAGACGCCGTCGCGGGTGATGCCTGCGTTGTTGACCAGGATGTCGATGGGCCCGAGCTCGGCCGTGACTGCGGCGACCGCGTGCTGGCAGTCCGCGAAGTTACCGACGTTGCCCTTGATCACCATGGCTCCGGTGTCGCGCTTCAGCGCCTCGGCGGCCTCGTCGTTGCCGGAATAGCCGGCTGCGACCCGAATACCGTCGGCTGTGAGCCGCTCGACGATCGCCCGCCCAATGCCACGGGTCCCGCCCGTGACCAGCGCCACCCTGGCCATCCGTTATCCTCTCTATCGATGGGACGCCGGTTAGCCCGGTGCTCCCCGAAACCTCAGACTTTCTCGACGCACATAGCCACGCCCATGCCGCCACCGACGCAAAGCGTGGCGAGGCCTTTGGATGCGTCCGTGCGCTTCATCTCATGCAGCAGCGTGGTCAGGATCCGCGCGCCTGACGCGCCGATCGGGTGGCCGATAGCGATGGCCCCGCCGTTGACGTTCACCTTCGCCGGATCCAGGCCCAGGTCGCGGACCACGCAGATCGACTGCGCCGCGAAGGCCTCGTTGGACTCCACCAGATCAAGATCGCTCACCGTCCAGCCGGCCTTTTCCAGCGCCTTGCGGCTGGCGGGGATCGGGCCGGTGCCCATGATCTCCGGATCGACGCCGGCGTGCGCCCAGGAGGCGATCCGCGCCAGCGGCTTCAGTCCGCGCTTCTTGGCTTCTTCAGCGCTCATCAGCACCAGGGCGGCCGCGCCGTCGTTCAAGCCCGAGGCGTTGGCGGCGGTCACTGTGCCGTCCTTGGTGAAGGCGGGCTTCAGGCCGGAGACGCTGTCCAGCGTCGCCCCGTGGCGGATGTATTCGTCCTGGTCGACCACGGTGTCGCCCTTGCGACCCTTGATCGTCACCGGCGCGATCTCGCCGGAGAACTTGCCGGCCTTCTGGGCCGCCTCGGCCTTGTTTTGCGAGGCCACCGCGAAGGCGTCCTGGTCGCCGCGGGTGATCTGCCAGCGGGCGGCGATGTTCTCTGCGGTCTGGCCCATGTGGTACCCGTGGAAGGCGTCCCACAGCCCGTCCTTGATCATGGTGTCGACGAATGAGAAGTCGCCCATCTTCTGGCCATTGCGCAGGTTCGCCGCGTGGGGCGACTGGCTCATGCTCTCCTGGCCGCCGGCGATCACGATGTCGGCCGAGCCGTCCTGGATCTGCTGGGCGCCCAGCGCGATGGCCCTGAGTCCCGAGCCGCAGAGCTGGTTCAGGCTCCAGGCCGGGCTCTCCACCGGGATTCCCGCATTGACCGAGGCCTGGCGCGCAGGGCCCTGGCCCGCGCCGGCCTGCAGCACCTGGCCCATGATCACCTCATCGACGTCCGCGGCCTGGATGCCGGCGCGCTCGACCGCGGCCTGGATGGCGATCTTGCCGAGCTCGTGCGCGGGCAGGCTGGAGAGCGCCCCGTTGAACGAACCCACCGGCGTACGGGCGGCAGAAACGATGACGATGTCGGTCATGGCGCAGGCTCCTCGAGGTCACAAAATACGACCCTCGTGACATCTATTGGGACGGGCTCGATTTTCCGCAAGCCCGCTTCGCTCGCGCCGATTGCCATTCGCCTCGCATCCGCGATACTGCAGTGCAGAAACAAGGGTTCGCGAACACGGACCCGGCAAGGGAATTGGGATGGCTGACACCCAGGATACCGCCGCCCCCGGCGAGCGGGTCGTCATCAAGAAATACGCCAATCGGCGCCTCTACAACACTGCGTCCTCCAGCTACGTCACCCTCGAACACCTATCTGAGATGGTGAAGCAGAACATCGATTTCGTGGTCTATGACGCCAAGACCAACGAGGACATCACCCGCTCGGTCCTGACCCAGATCATCTTCGAGGAAGAGAGCCAGCAAGGGCAGAGCCTGTTGCCGATCCAGTTCCTGCGGCAGCTGATCGGCTTCTACGGCAACTCCATGCAGGCCTTCCTGCCTAGCTATCTGGAGCTATCGCTGGCGAGCTTCACCCAGCAGCAGGAGCGGATGCGCAATCAGTTCACGGCGCTCGGCCACACGCCCGGCGCCGGCGCCTTCGATGAGCAGGTGCGCCAGAACCTCGCGCTCTTCGACCGGGCGATGAAGATGTTCTCGCCCTTCGCCTACGCCAAGCCGGAAGAGCCCGCGCCCGCACCGCCGAAGGCCGAACCCCCCGCGCCGCCCGCCGACGAGGCGCTTACCGCGCTGCGGAAGCAGATGGAGGAAATGCAGGCGCAGATCGAGAAGCTGGCCAAGCGCTGATCGCCCGATGACTTCGCCAATCGATTCATCCCGCGGGCCTGCCGGCGTGCGTCGCCTGAAACGCAAGGCGTCGGCGCGCCCCGATGAAGGCGCGGAGACCGAAGGCGCCAACCTGCCGGTCCCGGTTGGGTCGGCCAGGACTGTTCCGCCCGCGCGACCGGTTGCGGCCGCCGCGGCGATCGAAGCTCAGATGATCGGCGAACGGCGCGGCCTGCGCGGGGGCGCCTCGGTGATCGACGAAGCCAAGGTCACCTACAACCGCACTGAATGGTCGGGGTCGAAGGACCGCCGCGCGCCGAAGGGCCGCGCCGCTAAGACGGACGTCTAGCGTCTCTTCAGGCGCAAGAACTCCGCTTCCAGCGCCGCCACCCGCCGCTCCAAGGCAGCGAGCCGGGCATCCGAGCCGGCCTGGCCCGGCGTCGGCGTAGAAACGCCGGCGCGCGACGCCACCTCGTCGGCGCCAACGCCCAGCAGCTCGGCAAATGCGGCCACTTCACCGGCTGAAAGTTCCCTCTGGTCCTTGAAGGCGAGGGCCAGCTCCTCCGCGCGCATGCCAACCGCTGCGGCCATCACGCCGCGGGAAAGCCCTCGCTCGGCGAGGCGCGCATCGAACCATTCGGCATCGAAGAATAGGGCCATGGGCTCCCTTGGCTCACCCAGCGAAAGCTGGCGCCGGTCTTGCTTAACCGTGACGTAGAATTTCGATCACGGGCCGGGCTTATGCTGCAAGCTGTCTTCCGCATCGTCGACGTCACCGTCGTGGTCCTGATCCTCTCCGCCCTCACCTGACCTCGTCCGGATCCCGCCAGCCACGGCAGGGCGCATCTGACAGATTCGGCTCCTGTAATCAGGAGACCGAACCCATGGCTTCCATCGTCAAGGAAATCACCGTCGAGGCGCCGGTCGACGCTGTCTGGGACGCTGTCGCCGACTTCGGCGCCGTCCATCGCCGTTTCGCGCCGGGCTTCGTCGTCGACACCAAGCTCGAGGAAGGGGCGCGCATCGTCACCTTCGAAAACGGCCAGGTGGCGCGCGAGGTCTTCCTGGGCGCCGATCCCGAGCGGCGGCGCCTCGCCTATTCCATCGACAACGAGCGCTTCACCCACCACAGCGCCTCGTTCCAGGTTCTGGAGGCGGGCGCTGGCCGAAGCCGGCTCATCTGGTCGGTGGACGTCCTGCCCGACGCCATGGGCCCTTTCCTGGCCGACCGCATGGACGTGGGCCTGTCGAAAGCCAAGGACACCCTGGGCCGCGTGCCCGCCGCCTAGACCTCGTCCACCCCACCCGGATTACGTGCGCGGGACTGCAGCCAGATCACGCCCACGAGATCCGACAGCGAGGCCCAGAGGCGGCCGAGGTTGGTGTACTTCGAGGCTCCGCTCTGACGATGGCGATGGTTCACCGGCCGGAAGGTGACCTGGTAGCCCTCTCGCTGCATCAGCGCCGGCAGATAGCGGTGGATGTGGTCAAAGTAGGGAAGCCGCAGGAACGCCTCCCGCCGGAAGGCCTTCAGCCCGCAACCGGTGTCGTTGGCGGTGTCGTTCAGGAGGCGTTTGCGCACCCCGTTGCCGACCCGCGAGGCGACCTTCTTGGCGTAGCTGTCCTGGCGCTTGACGCGCTCGCCGCCGACCAGCGCCAGCTCAGCCGGCCCCGCCGCCAAGGCGTCCACCAGCGCGGGGCCGTCGGCGGGGTCGTTCTGGCCATCGCCGTCGAGCGTGACGATGATTGCCCCGCGCGCCCCGAGGATGCCCGTCCGCACGGCCCGGCTCTGGCCGGAGTTCCTGCGGTGCGCCAAGACCCTTAGCTGCGGCATCTCGCCCGAAAGCGCCTTCAACGCGGCGCGCGTGCCGTCCCGGCTGGCATCGTCGACGAAGATCATCTCGTAGTTCCGGCCCTTGAACGCTGCGGCGATCTCGCGCGCCAGGGCGGGCGCCGCGCCTTCCTCATCGAAGACGGGGACCACGACGGATATATCCGGTGGCGAGAGGTCGCGCTTGGGGGCCATGGGCCTCCCATAGCGGAAAAGCGGGCGTTGGGAAGGATCGTGCTATCAGGCTCACGATGAAGCTTGAAGCTGAACTGGAACGGCTGAGCCGTGGCTGGCGGGGGCCCGCTGTGGCGGCGCTCGTGGCATTCCTGGCCGGCCTGCCCGGCATGCTGGCCGTGCCGCCGCTTGATCGCGATGAGGCCCGCTTCGCCCAGGCCACCGCCCAGATGCTGGAGACCCGCGACTTCGTGGTGATCCGCTACCAGGACGAGCCGCGGTTCAAAAAGCCGGTGGGGATCCACTGGCTGCAAGCCGCCAGCGTCTCCCTGCTCTCCAGTCCGGAAGCCCGTCAGATCTGGGCCTACCGCATCCCGAGCCTGCTGGGCGCCATGCTGGCGGCCGCAGCCTGCGCCTGGGGCGCATCGGCGTTCTTCGGCGGACCGGCCGGCTTGCTGGCCGGGGCTATGCTGGGCACGACGTTCCTGCTCTCCACCGAAGCCCTGATCGCCAAGACCGACGCGGCGCTCTGTGGCGCCACAACGCTCGCCCTCGCCGCGCTGGGCCGCCTCTATGCCGAGGCGCGCGATGGACCACCGGCCGGCCGTAGGGCCTGGCTGCTGTTCTGGTTGGGCATTGCCGTCGGGACGCTGGTGAAGGGGCCCATTGCGCCGATGGTGGCGGCCTTGGTCATGATCGCGCTGATCATCGCCGATCGCAGGCCGGGCTGGCTGATGCGGCTGAACTGGATCTGGGGCCTGATCATCGTGGCCGCGATTGTGGGCCCCTGGGCGGGCGCGGTGACCGTGGCGACCGACGGGGCGTTCTGGACAGCAGCGCTTGCGGGCGACCTCGCGCCCAAGCTCGCGGGGGGCCAGGAGACCCACGGCGCCCCACCCGGCTACCACACCCTGCTGGCGCCGCTGCTGACCTTCCCCATGACCCTGATGCTGCCGGCCGCGGCCGTCACCGCCTGGCGACGTTGGCGCGAGCCCGGCGTTCGGTTTGCGCTGGCCTGGCTGGTCCCCGCCTGGCTGGTGTTCGAAGCCATGCCGACGAAGCTCGTGCACTACCCGCTGCCCACCTATGGAGCGATCGCCTGGCTCGCCGCCGCGGCCCTGACCGAGCCGGTCGGCAAGCGTGTCCGCTGGACCGGAGCGATCCTGTCTGGCGTGTTCGGCATCCTGCTGGCCGCGGCCTGCTTCTACCTGGTGAAGCTCTACGGCGATGTGAGCGATATCCCTGCCGCCGCGCTTGCCGCGCTGCTGCTCGCCGGCGCGGGGCTGGTTGGAGGCTACCTCCTGGTCCGCCGCGCGCCCACGACCGCCGTTGTAGGGGCGGTGGGCCTGGGTCTGGCTGGGCACGCCGCGCTCGCCGCAGGCCTGGCCCCCAGGCTCAACCCGCTGTGGCTTTCCGCGCGGACCGAACGAGCAATGGAAAAGGCGCAACTTCTGCCCGAGCAGGGCATCGCCGACGCGCCGGTCACGGTGGCGGGATACGCCGAACCCAGCCTGGTCTTCGCGCTCGGCACGCCTACCGAACTTGCCGGCGCTGAGGACGCTGCCCAGGCGATTTCCGAGCATCGCCCCGCCGTGGTCGAGCAGCGTGAAGAGAGCGATTTCCGCAAAGCCCTGGCGGCCTACAATGCGCAGGCCCATCTGGTGGCGACGGTGAAGGGGCTCGACTATTCGGACGGCAAGAAGATGACCCTGCGTATCTATGAGGCGGCTGGCCCCTCCAGCCCTGAGGCCCCAGCGCCGGCCGCTCAACCACCGGGAGCCAGCCAATGAGCCGTGCGATCGAGATCGTCGAGGTCGGCCCGCGCGATGGGCTGCAGAACGAAAAAGCCCTGCTCGAAGTCGACCAGAAACTGGAGTTCATCGGCCGGCTGGAAGCCGCCGGCGCGCGCCGGATCGAGACGGTCTCCTTCGTCAATCCCAAGCGCGTGCCGCAGATGGCGGGCGCTGAGGAGATCTCTGCCGCCCTGCCGGGCCTCGCCGGCCATTCGCGCATCGGCCTGGTGCTCAACGAGCGCGGTTGGGACCGCTGCGTCGCCGCCGGCTGCGACGAAGCGAACGTCGTGGTCTGCGCCACCGACGGCTTCGGCATCCGCAACCAAGGCGCATCGGCCGAAGAACAGACCGCCGCCATGCAGGTGATCGCCGGTCGCCAGAAGGCCGAAGGCGGCCCGCCCGTCACCGTCACCATCTCCGTCGCTTTCGGGTGTCCCTTTGACGGCGAGGTCTCCGAGGAGCAGGTCCTGCGCATCGTCCGCGCCGCGGCCGAGGCTGGCGTCGCCGAAATCGCGCTGGCCGACACGATCGGGGTCGCCGACCCGTGGCTGGTCCGCCGTCGGGTTGAGGCGACGCGGAAGGCGGCGCCCAACCAGCGCCTGCGCATGCACTTCCACGACACCCGCAACACCGGCCTCGCCAACGCCTACGCCAGCGTCGAAGCTGGGGTCGATGTGCTCGACGCCAGCTGCGGCGGGCTGGGCGGCTGCCCGTTCGCACCGGACGCCACCGGCAACATCGGCACTGAGGATCTCGTCTATATGCTCGAGCGGGCGGGCTTCGTTACCGGCTACGACCTGGACGGCCTAATCGCGACGGCCAAGTGGATGGCCGGCATCCTCGGCAAGCCTCCGGCCGCCTCGGTCAGCCGCGCCGGGGTGTTCCCGATCCCCGCCTGATCAGGGCTTCACGACCACGAACAAATCCTGGCCGCCATCGTACTCGCCAACTCCGACCCAGTAGCCGCGGCGGAACACCCTGATCTTCAGCCCGGCCTCGGCGACCGCGGCTTCCAGGACCTCGCGTCGATGACCGATGGCGCGTTCAGGGTATCGGGGATCGACCGCCCACGAAGTCGCATCGAACGGTTGGAACGGAAGGGCCTCCGTCGTTTCGCGCCCACGCTCTAGGGCGAACGCGGTGAAGGCGAATCTGCCGCCTTGCTTGAGCACGCGGACTGCCTCGGCGAGGTATCGCCTGACGGCGGGCATCTGCATGTGGGTGAAGACCGAGGTGGCGAAGGCCAGATCCACCGACGCGTCCGTAACCGGAAAGACGGTGTCGCTCTCGGCGACCTGACCCTTCGGGTTGTATTCGCCGTTCCAGACGTCGAGGTGCTGGAAGCGCATGTACGGCTGGCCGGCGAACCGCCGACGGCAGGCCCCGATCCCGCGGCGGGAGATGTCGAAGCCGAAGTAACCGCCGGCCGAGCTGAGGAAGGGGGCCAGTTGCGCTGCGACGCGACCGTTGCCGCAACCGATATCGAGCACCTGATCGACCGGCCTCAATCCCGCATGGTCCTTCAGGTTGGCCAGGAGCATCACGCCGATGACCTGGAAGTCCCCGTTGCCGACGTTGTGCGCGAAGCTCCAGGGCTCCCCCCGGCGCACCGGATCGGCCAATCGCGCGGGCAGGCTCTTGATGTCGACGACCGCGCCGGCCAGGGCGCGGCGTGCGCCGGCGGGCGCGAAATTCGCGAGTTTGCGCAGGATCGGCGAGGTCATGGGCTTAGCTGGCGCGACCGCGGAACCGCCACATCACCGGACGGACGACGGCGGCACCCACCACGACCGGCGACAGTAGCCAGGCGATAAGCAGCTGTGTGAAGCCCACGGCGCGCTTGCGGAAATAGCGGGCCAAGCCAACCCCCTTGTGGAACTCGACGCGCAAAGGGCTGGTCAGGCTGGTGTGGCCCAGGTGGATCACCTCGGCTTTAGGATGGAACAGCACCCGGCCGCCCATCTGGCGCACCCGCCAGCAGAGATCGACGTCCTCGACGTGCAGGAAGTACTTCTCGTCGAAGCCCTGGACACAGTCGAAGTCCTCGCGGCGCATGCAGAAGCAGGCTCCGGAGATGGTCGGCACCGCAGCCACCTGATCAGGGGCAGGCTCGCTTTCCCAATGCACTTCGTAGCGCCGCCATGCCGGAATCCTCTGAGCAAGTCGGCTCAGCGACAGGATCGCGGTCATTAAGGTGATATCGCCGCGTCGCGCGCCGCGCTGTTCGGTGAGGTCTGAATTCAGTACTCGGCCGCCGACGATGCAGGGCACCGGCCGGTTCTCGATCTCCCGCACCAATTCGGCGATGCAGCGGGGCTGCAGGAAAGCGTCCGGGTTGAGGAACACCAGGATGTCGCCGCGCGCCCGGCGTGCTCCCAGGTTGGCGCCACGGGCGAACCCGATGTTGCCGTGACCGGCCAGCAACACCACCCGCGGATCCCGCTCGGCCAGCGTGCGCAGGCCCGCCGCGTCGCTGCCCGACGAGCCGTTGTCGACGATCACGAACTCGTCGATCAGCGGGTCCTTGAGGACGCGGTTCACGCTTTCGTCGAGCGCGACGCCGGTCATGTAGACGACCATCACAACCGAAACGGTGCGTCGTCCCTCAAGGAAGCTTGGGGTCGAGGCGGACTCCACAGCGACGATCGGTGCGGCGATGCCGTTCATCCACCCTCCATGGCGCCGATCGCGCGCCGGAGCGGCGTTTCATCGCTCCCGGCGTTCGAAGCAACATCAGGCGGAGTCGCCTGTAAGGCAAGTGCGTTCGCCGCCGCCGCCAGGTCCAGAATCTCCTGACCGTCGGAACCCAGGCGCCGCAGTGCGACTTGGCCGAGTTCAGCCTCCCGCCGCCCCACGACAGCGAGAACCGGAACCTTGGCGAGGCTGTGCTCGCGCACCTTGTAGTTGATCTTCTCGTTCCGGAGATCGAGTTCCACCCGCAGCCCCTTCGCCCTCAACGCCGCCGCGACTTGGCGGGCGTAGTTGTCCGCGTCTGAGGTTATCGTAGCGACGACAACCTGAACGGGCGCTAACCAGAGAGGGAACGCACCGGCGAAATTTTCGATCATCACGCCAAGAAACCGCTCCACCGACCCACAGATGGCGCGGTGCAGCATTACCGGCCGCTGCTTTGATCCGTCCTCGGCGACGTACTCCGCGTCCAGGCGCTCGGGCAGCACATAGTCGAGCTGCAACGTCCCGCACTGCCACGTGCGGCCGATGGCGTCCCTCAGGTGGAACTCGAGCTTCGGCCCGTAGAATGCACCCTCGCCCGGCAGCATCTCGACCTCACAGCCGGCCGCGATCGCCGCCCGTTCGAGCTTCTTCTCGGCGACGTCCCAGACGTCATCCGTCCCGAAGCGCAGCTCCGGGCGAAGCGCGAGCTTCACCGAGTCCAGCTCCAGGCCGCAGTCGCGATAGACGCTCTCGAGCAGATGAACGAACTTCGTCGACTCTTCCTCGATCTGGTCTTCCCGGCAGAAGATGTGGGCGTCGTCCTGCGTGAAGGCGCGCAGCCGGAAGATGCCGTGCAGGGCGCCTGAAGGCTCGTACCGGTGGCAGGCCCCGAACTCCGCCATACGCAGCGGCAGGTCGCGGTAGCTCTTCTGGCCGTAGTTGAAGATCTGCACGTGGCCGGGGCAATTCATCGGCTTCACGGCCAGGACTTCGCCCTCGTCCGTCTCGCACGTGAACATGCTCTGGCCGAATTTCTGCCAATGGCCGGATTGCTCCCACAGCGCCCGGTCCATGATCTGGGGCGCCTTCACCTCCACATAGCCGTCAGCGTCCAGCCGGCGGCGCATGTAGGCCTCGATCGTACGGTAGAGCGTCCAGCCCTTGGGGTGCCAGAAGATCATGCCCTTGGCCTCTTCCTGCAGATGGAAGAGATCCATCGCCCGGCCGATCTTGCGGTGGTCGCGCTTCTCGGCCTCCTCGATGCGATGCAGGTAGGCTTCGAGGTCGGCTTCCGACGCCCAGGCCGTGCCGTAGATGCGTTGCAGCTGGGCGTTGCGGTGATCGCCCCGCCAGTAGGCGCCGGCCAGCTTCGTGAGCTTGAACGCCTTGCCCACGGCCTTCGTCGACGGCAGGTGCGGCCCGCGGCAGAGGTCCTTCCAGTCCCCCTGGCGGTAGACGCTGACCTCTTCGCCGGGGGGGATCCCTTCGATGATCTCGGCCTTGTAGAGTTCGCCGATCGACTTGAAATGGGCGATGGCGTCGTCGCGCTTCCAGACCTCGCGTTCGATCTTCTCGTCGCGGTCAACGATCTCCTTCATCCGCTGCTCGATCGTGGCCAGGTCGTCCAGGCTGAACGGCTCGTCGCGGGCGAAGTCGTAGTAGAAGCCGTCCTCGATCGACGGACCGATCGTCACCTGCGTTCCCGGGAACAACTCCTGCACCGCCTCAGCCATCACGTGGCTGGCGTCGTGGCGAAGCGTTTCGAGCGCCTCGGGGCTCTCGCGCGTCAGAATCTCGAACTTGCCGCCATGCGGCAGCGGGCGCTCGAGATCGAGCAGCTCTCCGTCGAGCTTCACCAGCACTGCCTTCTTCGCCAGAGAGACGGCGATGGAGGCGGCGACATCCTTGCCCGTCACGCCGTCGTCGTACGGTCGCTTGGAGCCATCGGGGAAAATCAGATCGATCATGTTTCACAGGTCCACTTGTGCGCATCACCCTTAGGGGTTTTGCGCGGGGGCGGAACCGGGTCGTACCCGGATCCCCCGCCCCAAGGATGACAACGACACAGCCTGCGACCGGCGAGCAAAGCGCCACGCCACGGGCCATGGCTGATCAGGGCTTCAGCGGCATATTCCGAGCAGGTCGGAAGGAACCGGCACTGCCGCCCGATCAGCGGCGAAAGCGTCAGCTTGTAGGCGCGTAGCGCACCCCTGACGCAGCGTTCGTAGAATTTCATGCCGGCTACGGAATTCTGCAGAGGAGGCCCAGCGCTTACGCTGCGCCCCCTGGTCGATCAAGCCGCGCCGGCGGGGCTAGTTCGTCCGGTCGTCCGGTCGCTCGCCGTGCGGACAGCCTCGGTCACAGCCTCGAACGCGAGCCGCGTCGAGGCGTGGCGGGCCGGATAGTCCTTCACAGGCGCAAGCATGGCCAGGTCCGAAAATCGTCCGTCGGGCGCGGGTGCGCCGTCCTTCAACATAGCACGGAACTGGTTACGGGCCAGTTCAAGCTCGGCAAAGCTGGCGCCCACGACGTGGGAGCCGAGCACCGATGCAGCGGCCTGCCCAAGGGCACAGGCCTTCACTTCCTGGGCGAAGTCGGCCACGCGGTCGCCGTCGACCACGACGTCCACCAGCACCCGGCTACCGCACAGCTTGGCGACCTTCTCGACGCTGGCGTCGGGCGCGGCGAGCCGGCCTGTCCTCGGCATGTTCGCCGCAAGCGCCAAAAGCTTGCCCGAGTAGAGGTCGTCGATCATGGCCTCTAGATCGGGGGACCGGGGGGCGCTGTCAAATCCAGCGCGCCGCGGGCCACTATTGCCCGAATGAAACCCCGCGACCTCTTTGTGGCCATAGGCGCCGGTTAGCCCGCGATGTTCGGCCCGGCCGCGCTTGCGCCGACCCAAGCGAAACGGCTTTGCTCTTCGTTATGATATATTATAACAGCCGCCCATCTGGGGCCTGGACGGATCAATGACGAAAACCGTAGCGAGACTTGGCGGGGCCGCCGCCGTCGCCGCCGTCCTGGCGATGGGTCACGCCGCGCAGGCCGCGCCGCCCACGCAGCCGCCGGCTACCGACATGGCCTCGATCCAGCAGCAGCTGAACGCGCTTCGCGCCGAATACGACGCCAAGATCGCCGATCTCCAAGCCCGGCTGAAGGCCGCCGAGGATCGCGCCGCCGCCCAACCGACCGCCACGGCTCCTGCCGCGCCACCGGCATCGGCGCCGGCCGATGTCGCCCCGGGCGAGGTGGTCATTGCCGAAGCCGCGCCGGAGCCCGAGCCCAAGACCTCGTCGCCAAACGCCATGAATCCCGGCGTCTCGGTCGTGCTGAACGGCAACTACGTCGCCGACTCACGCAATCCGGATGAGACCCGCATCGCCGGCTTTCCCCTCAGCGACGACGCCAAGGCCAAGCCGCGTGGCTTCTCCATTGACGAGAGCGAGATCACCCTGGCGGCCAACGTCGACCCCTATCTGAGCGCCAACCTCACCGTCAGCTTCGACGCCGAAAACCAGCCGTCGGTGGAGGAGGCCTACATCCAGTCGAGCAGCCTGCCCGCGGGCTTCACCGTTCGGGCCGGCCGCTTCTTCTCGGCGATCGGCTATCTGAACGAGCGCCACGCCCACAACTGGTCGTTCATCGACATGCCGCTGCCGTACCGCGCGCTGCTGGGCAACCAGTACGGCGACGATGGCCTGCAGCTGCGCTGGCTGGCGCCGACGCCCTTCTTCCTCGAATTCGGCGGCGAGCTCTATCGGGGCGACAGCTTCCCGGCCAGCAGCGCCAACAAGAACAAGGCCGGCGCCCAGACCGCCTTCGTGCACACCGGCGCCGACATCAACGACAACTCGAGCTGGCTGGCGGCGCTCTCCTACATCCACACCGACGCCCACGATCGCGTCACCGACTCCGGTCCGATGGGCGCGCCCGACACCTTCAACGGTAGCGATGGCATCGGCATCGCCTCGCTGGTCTACAAGTGGGCGCCCGGCGGCAATCCGGTGCAGAAGAACCTAGTCCTCTCTGGCGAGTACTTCGCCGGTCATCAGGATGGGACCTTCAACGGCCTCGCCGCCAGCCGCGACCCGCGTGGCTGGTACGCCCAAGCGGTCTACCAGTTCGCCCCGCGCTGGAGCATCGGCGCCCGCTACGCAGCACTCGACAGCGTCGATGTTCCCAACATGCTCGCCGGCACAGGCTTCGACGGCTTCGGCCATTCGCCGCGTGCGGCCTCCGGCTTGATCGAATACGACACCAGCGAATTCGGCCGCTTCCGCGCCGAATTCACCCATGACATGTCCGACCAGCACCCCAACGACGAACTGATGTTCCAGTACACCGTCGTCTACGGCCCGCATGGCGCACACCGGTACTAGGAGACGTTTGATCCATGCGTAGAGGCATCTTGGCCGCAGTCGGCGCGGCCCTCCTGGCATTAGGGCTGGCGAGCCCGGCCGCAGCGGCGCTGCAGGTATTCGCCTGCGAGCCCGAGTGGGCGGCGCTCTCCCAGGAGATCGGCGGCGACAAGGTCAGCGTCTATGCCGCCACCACCGGGGTGCAGGACCCTCACCAGATCCAGGCCCGCCCGAGCCTGATCTCCAAGGCGCGCACCGCCGACCTGACGGTCTGCACCGGCGCCGAGCTCGAGATCGGCTGGCTGCCGATGATCGTCACCCAGGCGGCCAACAAGCGGATCGCGCCCGGCTCGCGGGGCGTCTTCCAGCCGACCGACTATGTGAACCTTCTGGAGAAACCCGCTTCCCTGGACCGCAGCCAAGGCGACATCCACGCTGGCGGCAACCCGCACATCCAGGGCGACGCGCGCAACATGCTGCCCGTCGGCAAAGCGCTCGCCGATCGCTTCGCCGAGCTCGACCCAGCCAACGCGGCGACCTATCGCGCCCGCTATGCGGCCTTCGCCACCAAGTGGCAGGCGGCCCTTAACCGCTGGCAGGCCGAAGCCGCGCCGCTCCGCGGCCAGCCGATCGCGGTCCAGCACCGCAGCTGGGTCTACCTGGAGAACTGGCTGGGCCTTCGTCGGGTCATCGCGCTCGAGCCCAAGCCCGGCGTGCCGCCGTCCAGCGGCTACCTCGCCCAGGTGCTCGAGGTCCTGAAGAAGCAGCCGGTGAAGATGATCATCCGCGCCGCCTATGAAGACGGGCGTCCCTCGGAATTCGTCGGCGGTCGCGCCGGCGTTCCTGCGGTGATGCTGCCCTACACCATCGGCGGTTCGGACCAGGCCAAGGACCTCTATTCGCTCTACGACGACACTCTCAACCGCATGCTGAAGGCCCTGAAACAATGAACGCGGGCGGTATCGAACTCTCCATCCTGCTGCCGGCCTTCGTCGCCGGCCTGATCGTGCTGTCGACGCATGTGCCGCTTGGCCAGCAGGTTCTGCGCCGCGGCATCGTCTTCATCGACCTGGCCATCGCCCAGGTGGCGGGGCTGGGGGTGACCATCGCAGGCGCGAGCGGCTCTGACCCGCACGGCTGGACGGTGCAACTGGCCGCCGGAACGGCCGCCCTGGTGGGCGCCCTGCTGCTGACCTGGACCGAGAAGAAGTGGCCGGAGGTGCAGGAGGCGCTGATCGGCGTCCTGTTCGTGGCCGCGGCCTGCATCGAGCTGCTCTTACTCGCCAACAATCCGCACGGCGGCGAGCACCTGAAGGACCTCCTTACCGGTCAGATCCTCTGGGTCTCGCTTGGCAGCCTGTGGCCCATTGCGCTGTTCTACGCGGTGGCGTTGGCGATCTGGTTCCGGTTCCGCGAACGCCTCGGCGTGGTCGGCTTCTATGTGCTGTTCGCGCTGGTGGTCACCCAGTCGGTGCAGCTCGTGGGCGTCTACCTGGTGTTCGCCAGCTTGATCGTGCCCGCGCTCGCCGCCCGCCGGTTTGCGCCGCGACTGTCGCTCGCGGTCGGCTATGGTGTCGGCATCATCGGCTACGTCCTCGGACTGGTGGTCTCCTCGCTCTACGACCTGCCCACCGGCGCCACCATCGTGGTCGCGGTGATCGCCTCCTTCGTGGGCTCGGTGATCCTGTCGGCGATCGTCCCGGCCGCCATGCGCGCCGAACCGACGCCGGCGATGGCGCACTAGACCGTTTGCCGGCTGACTTGTTCAAGTCGGCCGATCGGCAAGAGCCACTAAGCCAGAACGCTGGAGCCCCCGTTTCGATTCATCGAAACGGCTGTGGCTCTAGGCTTCGGGCGTCAGCCCCGCGCGCAACGCCGCCAGTGCCAGACGATCGCGCTCGGCGGCGCCGAGCCCGGCAAGCGTCGGCTCAACGGGCGCGTCCTCCGAGGCGCTGATTCGGCCGTCCTTCATGAACAGGACCCGGTCGGCGAGGCGGGCGATCTCGCGGCCGTCATGGCTGATGTAGAGCGCAGGGATCGCCAGCGTCCGATGCAAGCGCTCTAGGTAGGGCAGGATCTCAGCCTTGCTGCCAGCGTCGAGGCTGGAGAGCGGCTCGTCCATCAGCAGCAGCCGCGGTTGGGACAAGAGCGCCCGCCCCAGCGCCACCCGTTGCCGCTCGCCACCGGAAAGGTTGGCCGTCGAGCGCGCGAGCAGCGGGGCGAGACCCAAGAGGTCGATCGTATCGTCCAGCCTGACGTTTGCCGCCGTCCCGGCGCGCTTTGCGCCATAGAGCAGGTTGCCGCGCACCGAGAGGTGGGGCAGCAGGCTCGCCTCCTGGAAGACCACACCTACTGGCCGGCGATGCGGCGGCAGGAACGTCTGTGCGTCCTGCCAGACCTCACCTGCGACCGTCAGGCGGCCGCCCAGATGGGCGAGGCCGGCGATGCACCGCAACAGCGTGGTCTTGCCCGATCCTGAGGGCCCGCTGAGCGCGGTGATTCCCTGTGGCGCGAGCGCGAAGTCGGCGTCCAGGTGGAAGCCTCCGAGCCCGCCCGCGAACCGCCCCTCGACCCCTGAACTCATCGCACCGCCTCGTCAGTCCGCCGGTCGACCAGCAGCAGGCCCAGGAGCGCCAGGAAGGAGAACACCACGACGCCCGCCGCCAGTCGGTGCGCCTCGCCGTACCGCAAGCTCTCAACGAGTTGATAAATGCGCACCGAGATCACCTCGGTCTTGCCGGGGATGCCGCCGCCGATCATCAGCACGACGCCGAACTCACCGATCGTATGGGCGAAGACCAGGATGGCCGCGGTCAGGAAGCCGCGGCGGGCCAGCGGCAGGGCGACCGTGAAGAAGGCGTCCAGCGGCGAGGCCCGAAGCGTCGCCGCCACCTCCATCGGCCGCGGCCCCATCGCCTCGAAGGCGCCGCGGATCGGCTGCACGGCGAACGGCAGCGAATAGATCATCGAACCGATCACCAGGCCCTCGAAGGTGAAGGCCAGCGTGCGGATTCCGAACGGATGCAGCAGGCCCATCAAGGGGCTCTGCGGCGCGATGGCAATCAAGATGTAGAAGCCCAGCACCGAGGGCGGCAGGATGATCGGCAGGGTCGTGACGGCGCCCACGATCTCCTTCCACCATGCCCGACGTCGCGAAAGCCACCACGCCAGCGGCGTCGCGAGGATCAGCAGCAGGACGGTCGTCAGCCCCGCCAGCCTTAGCGTCGTCCAGACGACCTCGCCCACGCCTGTTCCCTACCTGACCTCGTAGCCGAACTTCTTGATGATCGCGACGGCCGCCGGGGTCTTCAGAAAAGCTAGGAAGGCCTTGGCCGCCGGATTGTTCTGGCCCGTGTAGAGCAGGATTGCCTGCTGATCGATGGGGGCGTGGCTGGTCGCCGGGACCAGCCAGCGGGAGCCGCCGGGGACGTTGATCACCTGCGAGTAGGCCACAAAGCCCAGGTCGGCCGCGCCGGTGTCGACGAACTGGAAGGCCTGGGTGATCGACGACCCGATCACGATCTTCGGCTTCACGGCGTTGTAGACGCCCAGCTTCTGCATGGTCTGGACGGCCGCCACGCCATAGGGCGCCGCCGCCGGATCGGCGATCGACAGCTTGTTGAACTTGCCGCTTGAAAGCACCGTGCCGGCGCCGTCCACCAGGCCCGGCGTCTTCGAATAGAGGACCAGGCGGCCGATGGCGTAGGTGAAGCGCGTTCCGGTGACGCCCAGGCCGTCCTGCTCGGCCTTCTTCGGCCGATCCGCGTCGGCGGAGAGAAACACCTCGTAGGGCGCGCCCCTCGCCATTTGCGCGTAGAACTGGCCCGACGAGTTGAAGCTCAGGGTCGCGGTGTGGCCTGTCGCGGCCTTGAAGGCGGCGGCGATCTCCTTGGCCGGCTCTGTGAAGTTGGCGGCGACCGCCACCTGGGTTTCGGCGGCGAAGGCTGCGGTCGGTCCGAACGCCAGGACAGCGCCGACTAGCGCCAGTCCGAACACCTGAAGACGTCGCGTGATCATGGCTCTCTCCGGGGCTTTCGGGGTCAGAACGAGAACTGCGAGCGCAGGGCGATGGTGCTGTAGTGCTGGCCGACCTGCGCGCCCACGGGCGTCTGGAAGGTGGTCGCCGAAGGCGACAGCCGGTCGATGCGCACGTCCTGGTACTGAAGGATGAACCGCACGAAGCTGTTCGGGTACCAGTTGAGGCCGCCGGTCACGATTCGCTGCTCGCCGCCCCGCACCGCGTCGGCGCTCGGCGCGGTTCCGAATGCGCCGGCGTTGTAGTTCAGGTCGATGTTGGAGTAGCGCCCGGTGACCTCGAAGGCGCCGTAGGTCCCTTCGGCGAGGCTGAACGGATGGTCGACCGGCGGGCCGTCGAAGGCCGCCGTGCCGGGATTGTACCGCCGCCGCTCGCCGGTGAGCATATAGCCGCCCTCGACATAGTAGCCGGTGAAGTCGGGGTCGGAGACGCCGACGGCCGCGTTGCGCCGCTCGACCTTGAAGCGCTCGTATTCGCCCTGCAGGAAGAAGCTCATGAACTGGCCCGCGGCTTCCAGGCCGAGGGTGCTGGCGTGGGTCGCGTTGATGCCGCCCGTGGAGATCAGCCGCGTGCCGTCGACCCGAAGTTCCGGCCGCTCCTGAATGGTGATCGGATAGCGCGCGGTTCCGGCCGGCGTGTCGGGTCCGCCGGCGTCGGCGGGGCGGGCGACATAGCTTCCGTGGACGCCCAACTGCAGCATGCCGTCGTCGTTCTTAATGGGGATGACGGCCAGCCGTCCGATATAGCCGAGCTGGCTGTCGAAGGGCTGGCTGACGCCGGTGGCCTGCGAGTTGACCACGCCCACGACCCGGCCGGTGATGGACGCCGCCGCGTACCACCAGTCGCCGTTGGCCCAGGCCATGGCGCCTTCGCGGAAGTCGCCGCCCGCCATGCTGCGCGCCATGTCGGCGACGGCAGGCCGTTCGATGAACAGCGCGCCGTTCGTCGAGGCCTGATCCTCGAGCCCGATCGATGGCGGGAAGGCCCCGACGCGGAAGTGGAATGGCTTCAGGCCGGAATACTGGACCCACATTTCCTGGATGTGGCCGGCGTCCTCTTCGCCAGCGCCGCCGTATTCGAAGAGTAGGTTGTATTCCCAGTCACCGAAGGCCTTGCCGTCGACGCCGATGCGGGCGCGGCGAAAGTTGGTTCCCGATGAGAGGTCGCGGGCGTGGGCGGTATCGGCGGGCGTTGCGCCGCGGCGGAAGTCGGAGGTGATCGGGCCGGGCGTCGACTGCCTGTACTCGGCGGCGTCGAATTGCATGACCCCGTGCAGGTTGGCCACGAAGCGCCCGTCGGCGCTTTGGATCGATGGCTTGCCGGCCAGGATCGTTGCGCCGCCTGTCGCAGGGAACTGGGGGCGCGCGGGTGGGCCGGGCGGTGTCTGGATGACGGCGACGGGCGCGGGAGGCGGAGGGGCCGGAGCAGCCGGCGGCGCCGGCGGCGGCGCGGCGGCGCGGGCCGCCAGGCTGTCGACCTTGTCGCTCAACGCCTTCACCTGGTCCTTCAGCGCCTGGATCTCGGCGTCGCGCGGATCGGGGGTGGACTTCGTGTGTCGCGGCTTGGCCTCGGCGGCTGTGCAGACCAGGCTCAGCGCAGCCGTCGCCACGAGAATGTGCTTCGTCCGCATCCCTCAGATCCCCTTCCAGATCGCCCTTGTGGGTGGGCGTATTGCGTTATGTAGCTCAACTACACAACGCGAGGCCAGCGCGTCGCGTGTGCATCCACGTTCAGGGCGGCCCCGTCACCGACCGTGTAACGGCGAGCGACCTCGGCTATTCTCGGTGCGGACGACGGGCGAACGGGGGCGGACGATGCGCAAGGGCGGTGACCGCAGGACGTTTCTGCAGCTGGCGGCCGGCGCAGCCCTCGGCGCCGCGGCGCTGCCGCCTGGCGTGGCCCGGGCGCTGGCGCTGCCCGCCAACCGCGTCACCGGCACGATCAAGGACGTCGAGCACGTCGTGATCCTGATGCAGGAGAACCGCAGCTTCGACCACTACTTCGGAACCCTGCGCGGCGTGCGCGGCTACGGCGACCCGACGCCCATCACCCTGCCGAACGGCGAGCCGGTCTGGAAGCAGCCCGCCAAGGAAGGAGCCGGAACCGCCAGCCCCTTCCACTTCGACATCGCCTCGACCCGCGCCGAGACCATTTTCAGCCTCGACCACAGCTGGAAAGGCAGCCACGCCAAGTGGAAGCACCACGACGCCTGGATCCCCGCCAAGGGCCCACTGACCATGGGCTACTTCACGCGCGCGGACCTCCCGTTCCACTACGCTCTCGCGGACGCCTTCACGGTCTGCGACGCCTACTACTGCTCGATCTTCGCCCAGACCAATCCGAACCGGCTGTTCCTGTTCACCGGCACAAGCGGCCTGTCGGTGGGCGACGACAGCAAGGTCGTCGTGGCCAATCCGCCGGAGGAGAAGAACGAATCCGCCGATCCCGCAAAGGATTCGCCGGAGTTCAGGGGCCTGACCTGGCCGACCTACGCCGAGCGCCTGCAGGCCGCCGGCGTCTCTTGGCGCGTCTATCAGGAGCATGACAACTACGGCGACAACAGCCTCGCCTACTTCGTCAACTTCCGCGGCATCGGGCCGGATACGGAGCTCTACCGGCGCGGCCGCGCCTGGGCGCCGGGCTCGAACGAGGCGAACGCAAAGACCTCGAGCGGCGAACACCTGGTGGCCGAGTTCGCAGCCGACGTCGCCGCCGATCGGCTGCCGCAGGTGTCCTGGATCGTGCCGTCGTTCAAGCTGTGCGAGCACCCGTCCGCGAGCCCGTCCGACGGCGCCTTCGTGATCGCCCGGCTGATCGAAGCCCTGGCCGCCAATCCCAAGGTCTGGGCCAAGACGGTCTTCATCCTGAATTACGATGAGAACGACGGGTTCTTCGACCACATGCCGCCACCTGTCCCACCGGTCGGCTCAGCCGCCGGCAAGAGCACCGTCGCCACGACCCACGAGGACTATCACGGCGAGCCAGTGGGCCTGGGCCCCCGTGTGCCGATGATCGTCGTCTCGCCTTGGACCAAGGGCGGCTGGGTGAACTCGGAGGTCTTCGACCACACCTCGGTCATCCGTTTCCTGGAGGCCCGTTTCGGCGTGAGGGAGCCGAACATCAGCCCCTGGCGCCGCGCGGTCTGCGGCGACCTGACCAGCATCTTCGACTTCAAGGCGCCCGACCACGGGACCGAACGCCTGCCCGACGCCTCGGCCCTGCCGGCCAGGGCGGCGAAGGCCAAGACGCTGCCCTTCCCCAGGCCTCCCATGACCGCCGGAAGCCTCCCTCGCCAGGAGCCCGGCCAGCGGCCTGCGCGGGCGCTGCCCTATCAGTTCCAAGTGGCCACCTACCTGCGCGACGGCGGCCTGTCCTTGACGGTTGCCAACGCCGGCGACGCCGGGGTTGTGCTGCACCTCTACCAGGATGGCGGCGAGCCGCGCTTCTACACTGTTGGCAAGGACGGGCGCCTCACGGACCACCTACCGCTCGCCGCCGGGCCCTACGCCTTTGCGATGCACGGCCCAAACGGCTTCCTGCGCACCTACCGCGGCGAGATGCGCGACGCATTCGCTCCGGCGGCCAACGGCTTCTTCCTCCGGAAGGAAGGCAAGTTCCGCATCGGTCTGCAGAACGAGGGTTCGGCGCCGGTAACTCTGGAGGTCAAGTCAGTGGCCCATGTCGAGGCGCCGCCGCGACGCTACCACCTGGCGCCAGGCGGATCCGCGATGGACGACTGGGACCTGCGCGCCAGCCGCAACTGGTACGACTTCGTCGTCACCTGCGCCGAGGCGCCTAGCTTCCAGCGCCGCCTCACCGGCCACTGCGAGGATGGCAGGCCCAGCGTCAGCGACCCGTTGCTGGGACGGCAGACCTGAACGACCCGCTCAGATCAGGCCAGCGACCGGTCGGCTGGCTGTAGCGACAGGCGCAGCCAGTCCTCGAACCGTAGGGGGCCGATGCGCGCCTCGCCGCGCGGCAGTAGCGACTGGTCGGTCAGTCCAGCGCCGAAGTAGAGCGCGCCCGGGTCGGCGATGATCCGCCGGGGGTCTTCGTAGGCGGTCAGCACCTCCGTCGCGAGATCGCAGAGCCGGAACCGCTCGGGTCCGGCCACCTCGACCGTCCGGTTCAGCGGCTCGCCGGTCGCAAGGTCGGCGAGCACCGCGGCGACGTCGATCCGCGAGATCGGCTGCGCCAGCGCCGGCGCGATCGCCACGTCGTCCTCCTCGCCGTTCCGCACCACGTCGGCGACGAACTCGAAGAACTGGGTGGACCTCAGGATGCTGTAGGGAAGCCCCGAGGCCTTGATCAGCTCTTCCTGGATCTTCTTGCCGCGGAAGTAGGCGCTCTCCTGCAGATCGTCAGTGCCGACGATCGAGAGGGCGACGTGGTGCTTCACGCCGGCCGCCTTCTCAGCCGCCATCAGCCTGGTCCCCGAGGCCTCGAAAAACCGCTGCGCCGCCACGCCCTCCAGCGAAGGCGAGTTCGAGACGTCGACAACCACCGCCGCATCGCGGAGAGCCTCATCCAGCCCCTCTCCGGTGACCGTGTTGACGCCACGCGTGGGTGAGGCTTCCAGAACCGTGACGGCGCTCCGCCTCAGTGCGTGGACGAGTTTCTCACCGGTGCGGCCGGTGGCGCCGATGACCACAATCTTCATGTGCTCACCTCCGTGCGGGCCCGGTCAGGCGACCGGACCCGCACCTTGGGTTCAGGCCGTGACCGGCTTTCCGGCGGCCACCTTCGCGTCTGCCCTCACCTCCTCCCCGCGGACGAAGGCAAGTAGCTCAGGGTTCACGATCTCCGGATGGGTCTGGCAGCAACCGTGTGGCAGATCCTTGTAGGTCTTCAGCTTGCCGTTCTTCAGGAGATTAGCCGTCAGCGGTCCTGAATCCGCATACGGTACGATCTGGTCGTCCTCGCTGTGGATCACCAGCACCGGTGCGTCGATGGCCTTCAGGTCCTCGGTGAAGTCGGTTTCTGAGAAGGCCTTGATACACTCGTAGCCGGCCTTGACGCTGCCCATCATGCCCTGCCGCCACCAGTTGCGGATGAGCCCTTCCGACACCTTCGCGCCAGGCCGGTTGAAACCGTAGAAAGGTCCGCTCGGGATATCGAGGTAGAGCTGGGCGCGATTGGCGGCGAGCGCGGCTCGGTAGCCGTCGAACACTTCGATCGGCGTCCCGCCTGGATTGGAGTCCTTCTTGACCATCACCGGCGGTACGGCGTCGATCAGCACGGCCTTGGCCACGCGCCCCGCCTCCGCCCTCGCCACATAGCGCGCGACCTCGCCCCCACCGGTCGAATGGCCGATATGGACCGCGTTCCTGAGATCGAGCGCCGTGACCAGCGCCATGACGTCGGCCACGTAAGTGTCCATCTCGTTGCCGCCATCGGTCTGGTCGGACCGCCCGTGGCCGCGGCGGTCATGGGCGATGACGCGATATCCCTCGCCCAAGAAGAACATCATCTGGTTGTCCCAGTCGTCGGCGCTCAGCGGCCAGCCGTGGTGGAAGACAATCGGCTGCGCGTCTCTGGGACCCCAATCCTTGTAAAAGATACGGACGCCGTCCTTGGTCGTGATGAATCCCATGGCGATGTCATCCTTCGCCGTAACCACCGGCCAACAGGACCGGCGCTGCTGTCTCGTGAAAAGCCAATCGCGGGCCAAAAAGGTCCGTTGAACGGCTCCGCCCCGATCGCGATGACAAGGGGCGGCGTCTAGCAGTTTGACCCGCGCCGGTCAGGGCAAGTTCGCGTTATCGCCTGCAGCTGGCCCCGCCTGAGCGGGCTCCGGTCACCAGACGTGGACCCGCATCTGCGGAGGCAGGTAGAGCCGGTCGCCGGGCTTCACGCCGAAGGCCGCGTACCAGGCGTCGACGTTGCGGACGATGCCGTTGACCCGGTACTCGGCTGGGCTGTGTGGGTTGGTCAGCAGCTGCTGGCGAAGCGCACCCTCGCGCACCTTGTCCTGCCAGGATTGGGCGTAGGCGATGAAGAATCGCTGGTCGCCGGTCAGGCCGTCGATGACTGGCGGCTCTCCATGCTTGGCCACATAGCGACGCCAGGCGGCATACGCGGCCTCGATGCCGCCCAGGTCACCCAGGTTCTCGCCCATGGTCAGCTTGCCGTTGATGTGCACGCCCGGCACAGGTTCGTAGGCGTCGAACTGCGCCCCCAGCACCGCTGCGCGGGCCCCGAACGCCTTGGCGGCGTCGGTGGTCCACCAGTCGCGCACCTTTCCGGTTTCATCGAAGTGTCGGCCTTCGTCGTCGAAGCCGTGGCCCATTTCGTGGCCGATCACCGCGCCCTCGCCCCCGTAGTTGGCGGCTGGGTCGGCGTTCGGATCGAAGTAGGGCGGCTGCAGGATCGCTGCCGGGAAGGTGATCTGGTTGGCCAGCGGGTTGTAGTAGGCGTTGACCTCCTGCGGGACCATCTCCCACAGCCCTTTGTCGACCGGCTTGGGATAGCGCGAGAGCTGCAGGTTCCAGTCGAATTCCTCTGCGCGCACCGCGTCACCCAGCAGGTCGTTGCGGTCGATCTTGAGCGCCGAGTAGTCGATGTACTTCTTCGGGTGGCCGAGCCGGGGGTCGAAGGTGCCGAGCTTGACCAGCGCGGCCTTGCGGGTCGGCTCATCCATCCATTCTGCCTTGGTGAACCGCTCGGCGTAGGCGGCGCGCAGGTTGTCGATCAGCTCAGCGGTCTGCTTCTCGGCCTCCGGCGGGAAGTGCTCGGCCACATAGATCCGGCCCACCTCCTCGCCGAGCGCACGGTTGACCAATTGGACGCCGCGCTTCCAGCGTTCGCGCTGCTCAGGCACGTCGCGCAGGGTCTTGGAGAAGAAGTCGAAGTTGGCCTGGTCGAAGGCGTGCGGCAGGTAGGTCGCGTGGCTGCGGACGAAGTGGTAGGCGAGGTAGTCCTTCCACACCGAAAGCGGCGTCGCCGCGAAGAGTTCGCCGGCGGCCTTGACCTCGGAGGGCTCGGTCACGAGCACCTTGGCCGGGGCGCCCAGGCCCGCTTGCTGCAGCATGGCGTTCCAGGGGAACTGCGGCGCCAGCGCCGCCAGCTTTGCCACCGTCATCGGGTTGTTGATCTGTTCGATGTCCCGCGTGCGCTCGGGCGCCCAGTGCGCGGTGGCGATCTTGGTCTCAAGCGCGATGATCGCGTCGGCCTTGGCGGCTGCGTCCGGGATACCGGCCAGCGCCTGGATCTTGATCACATAGTCGCGGTAGGCTTTCCGGAAGGCGTCGTACTTGGCGCCCTCGCGCAGGTAGTAGTCGCGGTTGGGCATGCCCAGGCCGCCCTGGTCCAGTCCCACGACGTAGCGGTTGGGATCATCGAGATCGGGGTTGATGCCGACGTTCACCGGCGTCGCGTAGCCGGGCTTGGCGAACAGTTCGGCGACCTCGGCCTTGCTCTTCAGTCCGGCGATCTTTGCGAGATAGGGCTTCAGCGGCGCCGTGCCCCTGGCCTCGATGCCGGCCTCGTCCATCCAGGCAGCGTAGAGGTCGCCAACCCGCTGCCCGCCAGGTCCGGCCTTGGCTGGATCCTTGGCGAGGCCCTCGACGATGCTGCGCACGTCGCGCTCGGCCGCTTCGGTCAGCACCACGTCGACGCCGGCCGACGTCCGGTCCGGCGCTATCTGGGTTCGCTTGTCCCAGCCTCCGTTGACGTACTTGAAGAAGTCGTCGCCCGGCTTGACCGAGGGGTCCATGGAGGTGGCGTCGTAGCCCCAGGTCCCATACTTCGCCTTGCCGGTCGCATCGGCCGCGAAAGCCCCACCCGCGATGGCCGCCACGGCTGCGCTCGCCAGCGCCAAGGTCTTCAATTTCAAGGGACACTCTCCGTTCGACAGGAGCGCGAGACTACACGCAACCGGAAGCCAGGCAACGCGCGGGGGCTTGGAGGTTCCGTCGCGTCATGTTTCGATGCCAGCGACCATCAGCGATGGGAGGACGATATGCGCAAGCTCGTACTCGCCGCCGCCTCGGCGGCCCTGGTTCTGGCCGGCGGTCAGAGCGCCAACGCCCAGTTCGGCCACCACAGCCAGCCACAGACGCCACCGGGCGCTCAGGGGGTCGACTGCGCGAAGATCGCCAGCATGCCCAATGCGCCGATGACGCTCGAAGCCTGCCTGAAGATGACGAACTCGGCGACGTCGATGCAGCGATCGATGAACGACCCGGCCGGCATGCGGCCCGGCGACGAGGCCATGACCTGCGACCAGATCAAGGCCGAGCTGATGACCTCCGGCGGGATCCAGATGAACCGCGGCCATGTCGCTCAGGCCCAGTCGGCCGCCACGGATTTCCAGACCAAGCAAGCCCAGGTGCAGCGCGAGAGCCAGGCGCTCGTCGCCGAGGAGACCGCGACCAACGCTGCGGCGAGCGCCGCTGGAAACGTCCCCTTCGCCGGTAAGGCGGCTCAGGCGGCGGCTGACGCCAAGAACACGGCGGAAAGCAATGCTTTCAACGCCCACGCCCAGAAAACACTGAACCCGGCGCAGCAGGCCCTGAGCGGCTCCACAGCCACGCTCGCCAGCGACATGGCCGCCAACCTGCAGAACGATCCGCGCAAGGCCCGGCTGATCTCACTCGCCGGCGCCAAGAACTGCCACTAGGCGAGGGTCAGTCCTTCCGGCGCTGCCACAGCGTTTCGGCGCGGACCTTCAGCGCCTCGTCCATCTCGACGAAGCCGCGATAGATGGCCCTCCCCATGCGCTTGCCGATCGATGGGCCCATCAGGCCGGCGAACAGCTCTCCGTTGGAGACGATGCAGCTTTCCGGCCCCAGGGTCTCGATCTCGAGGAAGCGCGTTGTCTTGACCAGGCCGCCCATCATGGCGAGTCGCCAGTGCAGTTGCTCGTTGGGCACCCACTCAAGCACCGTGGGCTTTAGCTGCTGCGGTTGCTGGCCGGGCAACGCCAGGGTGACGTCCAGGACCGAGCCGATGTGGATCTCGCCAGACGCCTTTGGATAAAGCGGGTTCCAGGCCTCCCAGGACCTCAGGTCGGCCATCACCTGCCAGATAACCTCCGCCGGCGCCTGGATGCCGATCCGGTGTTCGATCCGCAGACCCGTCGGAGCCTTTGGCGGCGGGGCGCCGGTAGGCGTGGTCTTCGGCTGTTTCGGCGCGCCGCCGCGGCCGAACAATCCGGCCTTCAAAGGAGGCGGAGGTGCGATGGGCATCGGGCCTGCTCCCTACTAGGCAAGGTCACGGATCCGCCAAGTCGCGCCGGCGGGCCCGTCCATGACCTCGACATTCAACGCGGTGAGCTCGCCGCGGATGCGGTCGGCCTCGCCCCAGTTCTTGGCGGCGCGCGCGGCGTCGCGGGCGGCGATCAGCTCATCGATCTGCGCCTTCAGTCCCTCGTCGGCTCCGCCCTGGAACCAGACCTGCGGCTCGGCCTGCAGGAAGCCCAGCACGCCGGCCAGCGCCATCAGGTCCTGCTTCAGTCCGCCCGCCGTGGGCAGGCCCTTGCGCACCGCGGCGTCGAGGTCGCCCGCCAGCCGCTTCAATTCCGCCATGGCCGCGGGCGTATTCAGATCGTCCAGCAGGGGGCTGAGTTGCTCCTCCGCCAGCGCGGCGCTGCCGCCTGCCGGAACATGTCGGGCGCGGCCCAGCACGCCGTAGAGGTGGTCCAGGGAATTGCGCGCCTGGCCGAGTGCGTCGTCAGTCCAGGCCAGCGGCTGGCGGTAGTGGGCCGCGAGCAGCGCCCAGCGGATCACCTCGCCCGGCTGCAGTTCGAGCAGGTCGTGCGCCAGGGCGACGTTGCCGATGCTCTTCGACATCTTCTCGTCGCCCATGTTCAGGAAGCCGTTGTGCAGCCAGTAGTTGGCGTAGCTTCCGTGCTGGTGACCGTCGCAGACGCCCTGGGCGAGCTCGTTCTCGTGGTGTGGGAAGACCAAGTCGATCCCGCCGCCGTGGATATCGATGGGCAGGCCAAGCTCCTGCTCGATCATGGCCGAGCATTCGATGTGCCAGCCGGGTCGACCGGATCCCCAGGGGCTCTCCCAAACGGGCTCGCCCGGCTTCGAGGGCTTCCAAAGGACGAAGTCGGCCGGATGCTGCTTGTAGGGCGCGACCTCGACACGGGCGCCGGCGATCATTTCGTCCAGTGGCCGCCCGGAGAGCTTGCCGTAGTCGCTGAACCCTTGGGTATTGAAGAGCACGTGGCCCTCCGCCGCGTAGGCGGAGTTGTTGTGAACCAGCCGACCGATCATCGCGATGATCGCGTCCATGGTCTCCGTCGCCCGCGGCTGGACCGTCGGCATCAGCGCGCCAAGCGCGGCGGCGTCGGCGTTGTAGGCGGCGAGGTAGCGGTCGGTGATCGCCGAGATCGGCACGCCTTCCTCGGCGGCCTTGGCGTTGATCTTGTCGTCCACGTCGGTGACGTTGGCGGCGTAGCGCACCGCGCCCTCGCCGTAGAGCTGGCGCAGCAGGCGGAACAGCACGTCGAACACCACCACCGGCCGGAAGTTGCCGATATGGCTGTAGTTGTAGACCGTCGGCCCACAGACATACATCGTCACCCGTCGCGGATCGGCGGGAACGAAGGGCCGCTTCTTGCGGGCCATGGTGTCGTAGAGGCTGAGCGACATGGGACTCTTAACTTACGCGGCGTGACAGTTGCCGGGACACGGGTTCGGCCCATATACAGATCGTAGGAGCGGGAAGCCACGGGAACCCCCAAGGAACCTTTGGAGCCCTCGCCCATCCAAGAAGGGTGGCCACGCGTCATTTCCGGGACCTTCGTCCCGGCGCAACTCAGCCCCGGAAAGAACCTCCTCGTCATGGACGCAATTCGCGACCGAACCCTGGTCGGACAAACCGATCTTGATCTTGACGCCGTGAAGCGCCCCTC
>DASXKT010000175.1:0-2983 GCA_036496685.1 Phenylobacterium sp. | reverse complement strand
CGCTTCCACCCCGATATAATCGGCCTGCGCTTTCGACAGCGTCGTCAGCTTGACGCCGAGCTTGGCGAGATGCAGGCGCGCAACCTTCTCATCGAGATGCTTGGGCAGGACATAGACGTCGTTCTTGTAGGCCTTGGCGTTGCCCAGATTGACCAGCCGGCCTTCGGACAGGACGATGATCTTCTTGCCGTCCGGGAACTCCACGTGGTGCACCTGGGGCTTGATCTCGTCCCACTTGAAGTTGCGCAGACCGGCGATCTGGATCTCCGAATCGAAGTGGCCGATGTTCGCGACGATGGCGTTGTTCTTCATCGCCCGCATGTGGTCGACGGTGAGCACGTCCTTGTTGCCGGTCGCGGTGACGAAGATGTCCGCCTTGTCGGCGACGTCTTCGACGGTCACCACCTCGTAGCCTTCCATCGCCGCTTGAAGGGCGCAGATCGGGTCGACCTCGGTGACCATGACGCGCGCGCCGCCATTGCGGAGCGAGGCCGCCGAGCCCTTACCCACGTCGCCATAGCCCAGGACCACGGCGGTCTTGCCGGCCAGCATCACATCGGTGCCGCGGCGGATCGCGTCCACCAGGCTTTCGCGGCAGCCGTAGAGGTTGTCGAACTTGGACTTGGTGACGCTGTCGTTGACGTTGATGGCGGCGAACGGCAGCTCGCCGCGCTCGGCCATCTGGTAGAGGCGGTGGACGCCCGTGGTGGTCTCCTCCGAGACACCCTTGATGGCGTCGCGGATCGCCGAATAGAAGCCGGGCTTCTCCTTCAGGTAGCGCTTCATCACCGCGAACAGGGCTTCTTCTTCCTCGTTCTGCGGATTGTTGAGGATCGAGGCATCCTTCTCGGCCTTGGGGCCGAGCACGCAAAGCAGGGTGGCGTCGCCGCCGTCGTCGAGGATCAAGTTCGGGTAGCCGCCGTCGGACCACTCGAAGATCTTGTGCGCGTATTCCCAGTACTCGATCAGGTTCTCGCCCTTGATGGCGAAGACCGGCGTGCCCTTCACGGCGATCGCCGCGGCGGCGTGGTCCTGGGTCGAGAAGATGTTGCAGGAGGCCCAGCGGACATCGGCGCCCAGGGCCTGCAGGGTTTCGATCAGCACGGCGGTCTGGATCGTCATGTGCAGGGAGCCGGCGATGCGGGCGCCCTTCAGCGGTTGGGCCTTACCGAACTCGGCGCGCACGGCCATCAGGCCGGGCATCTCGGTCTCGGCGATGTCGATTTCCTTGCGGCCCCAATCGGCGAGCGCGATGTCCTTGACGACGTAGTCGGTCATTTCAGGCCTCAGGGCAAAATGATGGGAGAGTGGGATTGGCTGGCGGCTCTATAGCCGCGCCGCGCCACTGGCGCAAGAAATCATATAAGGATTTCTTTATGTGTCTGTCAGGCCCAGAAGGGCTTGAGCTTCCTCAGGCGGCCCAGCGCCTTTTCCGCACACGCGATCAGTTCCGGTTTCGTCGCCTCGCCTCGACCGGCCAGTTCGCCGGCCGCAAAGGCAGCGTCCTGGGTCAGCGCAAGACCCGCGACCAAGCCCTTGGTGGTGGCGATGTCGTTGAGCGCGCCCAACTGGTCCTGCACGACCTTCAGCCGGGATACGAAGTGGCGAGCGGCCTTTGGCGGGAAGAGACCACCGAGACCCTCGGCCGCGTAGCGCAGCTTCTTGGCCTCGATCCGGACGTGGTGGCGGCCGACATCGTCGGCCTCATCAAGGCGGCGCCCCAGTTTGAGCAGCTTGCGCCGTCGTTTGGTGAGCCCCCGCTCCGCGAACGCGATCGCAGGCTCCGCCACGGCGGGCGAGGCCGATAGCCAGTCGCCCGTTTCCACCCAGGCGGTGGTCTCGAGCATCAAGGTGCGGAAGCGTGGCGAGGACACCGCCAAGCCCACCTCGGCCTCTGCGCTCCGCGCTGCAGCCTCCACCGCGTCCGCCAGGGCCATGATCCCCCCCGGGGGGGGATCGACCCGATGCGCTTCGGCTCTCACGGCTTCGGCGAAGACATTGAGATTTCGCGCGGCGTTGCTGTCGGCGACCAGCCAGCGAAGCTCCGACTTCACACCGGCCACCGCGGTGTCGCCGACCACGGAGGAGAAGGTCGCGATCAGGCTACGCAGTCGGCGGGCGCCGACCCTCAGTTGGTGCACGGCCTCCGATTCAGGCGCCGCGCGTAGCACCTCGGCGTTAGCGGCGATCTGGCTCAAGGCGCTGCGGGCGTTCGCCTGGAAAGCCTCCGCCGCCGTGGCCGTCTTCGGCAGTTCGATCTCGTCACTCATTCGGACCTGCAAGGGCGCGCCCGCGATCAGCGCCTGGCCGCGAGCCGCCTTGCCTTCAAAGGAAATATGCAGCGGCGCGGCGCGAGACAGTTCCCGCGCCAGGTCGAACAGCGCCTTGGGCGAGCCCGCCTTTAGCTCCAGCTCGACCTCGCTGATCGGGCTCGACCGGCGCCCGCCCCTGACCTCACCCTGGTCCACCGCCAGCTCGATCTCCGCATCACCCAGGCGGATCAACCGCTGGCGGCGGGTGACGCGCACGTTGAACGCCGGCTTCAGACTCGTGCCGTCCGGCAGCAGGGACCTCAACGGCTTAATCTCGGGATCGGGCGCATTGCCGGCGATCGGCGTCTCGTGCTCCTCACGATACAGACCCTCGCCGCGCTTCAGGGTTTGCACTCGCCCACCGTTGCTCTCGCGCACCCGCAGGGACACGCCGGCCTTCTGCAACGTCTGGTCGGTGGTGTCGAAATAGACGCTGATCAGCTCGCGGCAGTCCTCGTCGCCGTCCGGCGCTGCGGCCAGCACGGCGCCCAGGTCCTCCGGCGCACAAAGGAACTTCAGCTCAATCTCGCGACCATCGCTCATGGCGCGCGCTTCCCCTGTCGCCACACCCCAACGCCGGTACATTCGCCCCACCGCCAGACCTCAGTGTAGGATTTTCTTGGCTCTCGATAGTCTAAAGTCAAGCTTACTGAGTATCGGGACTCTCCCTG
>DASXKT010000174.1:0-8601 GCA_036496685.1 Phenylobacterium sp. | reverse complement strand
CATAGGTGGCGCTGGTGGTCACCGTGCCCGCCTCAAAGACGAAGGTGTAGTTGGCGTTCAACGCCACCTTGTTCTTCGGCGCGTTGGGCAGGTTGTAACCCGACAGATTCTGGCCGCGCTGGATATTGCCTGTGAAGACGTCGCACGAGGCGTTCGGGTTTGCGACGCAAGTGCCGCCCGGCGAGCTGGGGCTGGAGCCGGGCTGCGCCGCAGTGGGGTCGGCCGGATCGACGACGCCGCTGGCCGAATCGATGTGCGCGTCCAGGTAGGAGTAGTTGAACAGGATCTGCAGGTGTTCGATCGGTTGCCAGGTCGTCTCCAGCTCGAAGCCCTGTGATACCGCCTTCGGCACGTTATAGAACACCGTCTGGGTCAGACCAATTCCACCGCCGGTCGGGACGATGCTGATCGGCACCTGCATGTTCGAATAGTCGTAGTAGAAGATCGCGGCGTTGGCCTGGAAGGTGTGGCCGATGTTCTTCTTCAGGCCGATTTCGTAGGAGTTCACGTGCTCCGGATTGGTCTCCGGAACGAGGTTGAAGAAGGCGGCGGCGCCGATATTGAAACCGCCCGCCTTGTAGCCGCGGCTGTAGCGGAAGTAGGCCATGGTGTCAGGGTCCGGATCCCACTGGATGCCGGCCGTTCCGGTCGTGGCTGACCAGGTGTCGTCATAGTTCCGGTGCGCGAAGCCCGTGGCCGGGTCGATGGTCGTGAGCGACACGACGCCCTTCGGCAACGGCCCCGGAAGGAGGTTGTTCGTCACCGAAGGGAGCTGGGTCAGGTCGATCACGAAGGCGCCGAGAATTTCAGGCCCGAAGCCGCCGCTGCAGGTCGGTACGCTGAAGCAGAGCAGTCGGCCGTCCTCGGTGCCCCGCTTCTGGTCTTTGGTGTAGCGGAGACCGCCCGTCACCTTCCAGTGCTCGGCGAAGTTCCAGTCGATCTGGCCGTATACCGCCTTGCTGGTCGTGTCGATGTCCGGCCGGTCATCGTAGAACCGGCCCGTGCCCGCGAGGTTCGGGCAGACATTGCCGGTAAAGGCGCAAACGGCGTTGGTCAGCTGCGGAGCGCCGAATGTGTTCATCTGCGGCTGGTCGATCAGCGTGCCCGCCGTCGGCTGGACGTAGTTTTCAGAGTAGTAGTAGAGGCCGACGATCCATTGGAGTGGTCCGTTGCCCGTGGAGGACAGGTTGACCTCGTTGCTGATCCAGCTCAGCGCCTCGCGGTACTCGGAGATTTCCCGCGGGTCGATCACGGCCCCCGGCGCTCCGAAGACGTTCGGTATCGTGAACTGGGTGATCGCGGGCTGGTCGCCCGGTCCGCCGCCGTTCGTCGGCAGGACGGCGGTGTAATTGTAGTGGCTGCCGCCCACGACGTACTTCAGATCCATTCCCGGGAAGTGATAGGTCCACTCGCTCGAGGCGATCCACGTCGCCACCAGGTTCGCTTCGGCGTTCGTCGTCGATGAGAACTCCCGCGCGTCGTTGACCGCCGGGTTGTGGCAGGCCTGGGCGAGGGGAATGTTGCCCACGGTCACGATCTTTGTGACGGTCGTGTTCGGCGCGCAGGCGTAGCCGGCGTTCACGTAGAAGCCGGGGCTGTCGTACTGGTAGGTCGGGAAATCGTGGGGGGTCCAGTAGGTCCGTTGCCCTGGTCCGCCGCCGTCATTGTGCCACTGGGCCCAGGCTAGCTTCGCCCAGCCGTCGAAGTTGTCGTTGAAGTGGAACTTCAACTGCCCCTCGACGTACTGCTGGTCGATGATCGCGCCTTCGTCATGCCCGCCGGGCACGACGTTATGGAAATAGCCGTCAGTCTGCTTCTCCCAGTTGGCGCCGAGGCGGAACTGGACGCCCGGGATGGACGTCGGGCCTGAAACCGCGCCTTCAAGGATGAAGTGGTTGTAGTTTTGATAGTTGGCGCGGACTTCGCCGTACCAGTCCTCGGTCGGACGCTTGGAGATGATGTTGATCGCGCCGCCGATCGAGTTGCGGCCGTAGAGCGTGCCCTGTGGGCCGCGCAGCACTTCCACCCGGTCGACGAACAGCGGCGTCTTGCCGGCCTCGACGGTCGAGGAGGTGTAGATGCCGTCCGAGTACTGGGCGACGCTGATGTCGGCCGCGTGCACGTTGGTCAGGCGGCCGACGCCGCGTAGCGTGTTGCGGTCGTTGCCGGCGTTGTATTCGAGGCCCGGCGTGAAGTTGGTCATGTCGCCGATCGACGTGATGCCGATCAGCTCCCTGCGTTCCGAGGTGAAGGCCGAGACGGCCACCGGCACGTCCTGCAGACTCTGAGCCCGCTTTTCAGCCGTGATCACCAGCTCTTCGATGGTGTTGCTGGCCGCCGCGGTGGAGCCGGATTTGGTTTGAGCGTGCGCCGTAGTGCCGAGCGCCGCGACCAGCATGGTGCTGGACGCCATAAGGGCGTGTTTCCACTGCATGTGTGTGCCGCCTCCCCGCAGCCATTGGTCTTAGGAAGCGCTATTGTCTGCGCTTGCGTTGGAAGCTGAAGCAGACGTTACAAGTCGTCAATGTGCATGCTGTTAAGTGATCACCGATAACGAACGAGCTTTGCCCCATGTTGGCTTTGGGGACACAGTTGCTCTGACCGTGAAATCTGAAGACCAAGTACGCCGGACGGGCTGAGCGCCCCGCGATAACTGGTCGGAAAGCCACCCGAGAACAATTGCTGCCAGTCATGATTGCATCAAGACTTAAAATTCAGCACGATACCGGATGTTCGAAGAATGGGAATTGTGCTGATAAAACAGAGTTCTCTGGCGTACGAGAGTCTCGGACATCTAATTTCGCGGAAGCAACAAAACTCAATCCAGGGTGGCCGCTCGTCTTGAGGTTGATTTCGCCCGCCGGTGTCGGCGGCGAGCGCGACGACCCTTTCGCGGTCGGCGCCGCGCGACTATGCAGGGCGTCTTGATGTGGAGGCGCTTCGAATGCACCGCAAACCGGACGGCAGCTGGGACAAGACCAGGCTTCCCAGCCGCCACGTCACCGAGGGCCCGTCGCGCGCGCCGCACCGGTCCTACTACTACGCGATGGGCCTTGGCAGCCGCGAGATCGCCCAGCCGTTCGTCGGCGTGGCGTCCTGCTGGAACGAGGCTGCGCCCTGCAACACCGCCCTGATGCGCCAGGCCCATGCGGTCTCGAAGGGCGTGAAGGCGGCCGGCGCAACGCCCCGCGAATTCGTCACCATCACCGTCACGGACGGCATCGCCATGGGTCACGAGGGCATGCGCTCCTCACTGGTCAGCCGCGACGTCATCGCCGACTCAGTCGAACTCACCATGCGCGGCCACAGCTACGACGCCCTGGTGGGCATCGCCGGCTGCGACAAATCCCTGCCGGGCATGATGATGGCGATGCTGCGCCTCAACGTGCCCTCGGTGTTCCTCTACGGAGGCTCGATCCTGCCCGGTCGCTGGAACAACCGCGACGTCACCGTGGTCGACGTCTTCGAAGGCGTCGGCATGCACTCGGCCGGCAAGATGAGCCTCGAGGACCTCTGCGACCTGGAGCAGCACGCCTGTCCGTCCGACGGCGCCTGCGGCGGCCAGTTCACCGCCAACACCATGGCCTGCGTCTCCGAGGCGATCGGCCTGGCCCTGCCGCTCTCGGCCTCGCTGCCCGCGCCCTACGAGAGCCGCGACGCCTATGCCGTGGCCTCCGGCGAGGCGGTGGTGCGGCTGATCGAGACCAACCTGCGCCCGCGGGACATCGTCACCCGCAAATCGTTCGAGAACGCAGCCGTGGTGGTCGCGGCGACCGGCGGCTCGACCAACGGCGGCCTGCACCTGCCGGCCATGGCGCACGAATGCGGCATCGAGTTCACCTTGCGCGACTTCGCCGAGATCGCTGCACGTACGCCCTATATCGCCGACCTAAAGCCGGGCGGCCGCTATGTCGCCAAGGACATGGGCGAGGCCGGCGGCATGCCGATGCTGCTGAAGACCCTGCTCGAAGGCGGCCATATCCACGGCGACTGCATGACCGTCACCGGCAAGACCATCGCGGAGAACCTGGAAGGCGTGAAGTGGCGGGACGACCAGGACGTGATCCGTCCGGTCTCCAAGCCCCTGTCGCCCACCGGCGGTGTGGTCGGCCTGTGGGGCTCGCTGGCTCCCGATGGCGCGATCGTCAAGGTGGCGGGGATGCAGTCCCACCGCAGCCATCGCGGACCCGCCCGGGTGTTCGACGGCGAACAGGCCGGCTTCGACGCCGTCGAGGCCGGCGCCTATGAAGACGGCGACGTCCTGGTGATCCGCTACGAGGGTGCGCGGGGCGGGCCGGGGATGCGCGAGATGCTTTCCACAACGGCGGCGCTTTCCGGCCAGGGCCGGGGCGACAAGGTGGCCCTGATCACCGACGGCCGCTTCTCCGGCGGCACGCGGGGACTCTGCGTCGGCCACATCGGCCCCGAGGCGCAGGCCGGGGGGCCGATCGCGCTGGTCAAGGACGGCGACATCATCTCCATCGACGCCGACGCCGGCACGATCGAGCTGGAGGTCGATCCGATCGAGCTGGAGAACCGCGCCCGCCACTGGACGCCCCGGGTCACGAATTATGGTTCGGGCGCGCTCTGGAAATACGCCCAGATCGTTGGACCCGCCCACCTCGGCGCGGTCACCCACCCGGGGGCGGCGGCCGAGCGGCACGTCTACGCCGACATCTGATGCGCAGCCGCCGATGAAGACCCTGGGCCTGATCGGCGGGATGAGCGCCGAAAGCACGGCCGTCTATTACCAGACGCTGAACCGGCTGGTGCGTGAGCGGCTGGGCGGGCTCCACTCGGCTGAGCTCGTCCTGTGGTCGGTGGACTTCGCCCCGATCGCCGAGCTGCAGGCCAAGGACGACTGGGACGCGACCGGCGTGGAACTGGCCGCGGCCGCCCGCCGGCTCGAGACGGCCGGCGCCAAGGCCCTGCTCATCTGCGCCAACACCATGCACCTCAACTACGCGCAGGTGTCGGGAGCGGTGAAGGTCCCGGTGATCCACATCGCCGACGCCACGGCCGAGGCGCTGAAGGCCAAGGGGGTCACCCGCGCGCTCCTGCTCGGCACGCGCTTTACGATGGAAAAGCCGTTCTACGCCGAGCGGCTGGAGGCGGCGGGCCTTGCGATCCTGACCCCCGACCAGGCCGAGCGGGACGCCCTGCACGCCATCATCTTCGACGAGCTCTGCCAGGGCGTGGTCACCAGCCGCTCCAAGGCCGTCGTGATGGCGATGATCGAGCAGGGCAGGGCCGCCGGTGCGGACGGGATCATCTTCGGCTGCACGGAGATCGGCCTGCTGCTGGATCCTGCCGACATGCCCCTGCCTGCTGTCGATACGGCGGTCGCCCACTGCGAGGCGGCGATCGACTTCGCACTCAGCTAGGGCAAGGCGCGAACGCCGAAGAGGTAGGGGTGCGCCCAGGCGAGAAGGGCCCAGACCGCGACGGCCAGGACGATCCGCCACCAGCCGATCTCACCTATGCTCAGGCGCTGGCGGCCCTGGACGATGGCGGCGAACGGAACGCTCGACGTCTGCATTGCAAAGGCGTCCCACTTCGCGCCGAGCGCCCGGCGTCGCTTGGCGTCGATGCTGGCCGTTCCAAGGACCGCCAGGACGAGCATCGATCCGAACAGCACGATCGACGCCGCGTCTCCATTCACCAGCAGGTGGCCCGCCGCCCAGATGGCGACGCCCCAAAGGAACGGATGGCGCGTTATGCGCAGCATGCCTTTGACGACGTCGGGCCTGTCGAGCGCGCCTTCCTGGCGCACGCTTGTGGGGTTGGGCGTGGTCAGCCCCGGCACGATCAGCAGCATGGCGAGCAGCTGAAGGACGATCTGCACTTGCCGGGTGAGCGGCGTAAGGCCCCAGAAGACCTCGTTGGCGGGAGCGAAGCGGGCTTGGGCGAACGCCACCCCGAGCCAACCCAGCCCGGCGACCGACGAAAACGCAAAGAGCCCCATGTAGGGCCCCACGCCGATCTTGCCGGTCAGCGCGTCGCGGACGCGCGTGCCGGAAACCAGCAAGTGGATAGCCAGAAAGAAACTCGCGGCGGCGACCAGGCTCAACATCGGTGAAAGCCTCCAGCAACGAAGTTTGGGCTATAAATTTACGCTGTCAATTAAAACTCATCGTCCTCGTCCTCGGCCGACTGCAGCTCGAGCGGGGCCGGGGACGCGGCCGACGAAGGCTGCCCCATCGGGGCCACCTCGACGGCCGCCGGTGTGGCCACCACCTGCGCCGCCCGCCGCGGTCCGACGGGCCGCCGCAGCAGCGCCTCGATCCGGGCCAGCCATCGATTGGCCTCGGCGATGGCTTCATCGGGCGGTAGCTCGTCTCGTCGCCCGGCGTCTTGCGGCAGCCACAGATCGAGCACGAAGTCCGGTTGCGAAAGGTCGTCGAACACCAGCCGAAGCGCCACCCGCTCCTCGGCGCCGAACGCGTCCAGCGCCCGCCGCGCTTCCCCGCGATGCACCCGGCCGACCACCTGGAAGTCGACGATGACCTCGGCGCCGATCAGCTCATCCAGACCATACAGGAGGCCCCAGGCGCCCTGATCCCAGACCACGGCCACCTTGTTCGCAGTGAAGTTGAACCCGACGCCACGCCCGCGGCCGCGGGCCACGAGGAACCCGTGGGCCTCGCCCTTGAGTACGGCCTTGAGACCCCGTCGGACGCGGCGGCCTTCGTCGGCGTACCAGCGCGCGACGCCTGCCAGCAGGGTCACGCCCAGACCCGCAGCGACCACGAGGACCAGAAGCCGGGTGAGATTGTCCATGACAGCCAAGCTATCGCTTGAGTCTCTCGCCGCGAGGAGAGCGAAGTCTCAGGGGCGGGCGAAGTTCAGGGTGTAGGCCGCCTGCAGCAGGCCGTTCCTGTCCATGAATGTGCTCATCGACTCGTAGGTCGCGGTGCGGATCGGCCCCTTCTGGTCGTCGGTGCGCAACCGGCTGTCGGCGATCGGTCCGAACATCCGCATCATCGGACCGGCCTTGACCACGGTGGGTTCGTAGTGGGCCCTCAGGTCTGCGGTGATGCGCGCCGGATCGGCGATGTCCCAAGCGGCCGCGCCGACCACGTCGAGCATGAAGTTGTTGCAGTTCTGGTACTTGGCCGCCCAAGGATTGGCGACGAGCGAATAGGCCGGATTGTGCAGGCGCTCGTAGGTCGGCGAGTCCACGACCTCCAGAATCCGCCGCTGCATCTCTGGCGAGGGCACGATGATCGCTACGTCATCGACTGCCGAGGCGCGAGCGAAGTCGAACGGAAAATCCTGCACAAGCCGCGACTGGTTCTTGGGCCAGGCATGCCCGTCGCCAGCATAGAGATTGTAGACCGCATAGCCCGAAACGCTCTTGCCCTCGGCTGTGGTGATCGTTCGGTAGATCCAGAAGGCGCCGTGCGTGTAGGCGATGCCGTCCGGCAACTGGGAGCGCGCCCTGCCGGTGCGGAACACCATCGCCACCCTCGCATCGTGCGCGGCCAGGTCCCGCTCGATCTGCTTTGAGAACGCTGCAGCTTCCGGCGCCGTGAAATGCGCGGCGACAGACTGGAACGAAGAATCCTGCGCTGCAGCCGGCGGGGCGGCCAGCGCCAAGGCCGCCGCGCAGGCCAGCCCTACAGGCAGCCTCACCGGTGCTGAGCCTGGTAGGGCACTTTTGGTGGCGGATCGGGTGAGACGACGACGGTGTCGTCAACCCTCAAGGCGGTGTTGGCCGATGCGGCGGCGGCCTGGGAGAGATCCGCCCCGGAGGCGGCGCCGACGTGGCCTGCTGCGATCGAGACGGCGCCTGCGCCGCTGACGCCGACCGCGGCGATACTGACCGGCACAGCCGAAACGCCCACCGCGGTCTTGACGCCCGAGGCGGCCAGCAGGCCTACGGCCTCGGAAGCCGCGGCCGAAGCCCCGGACGCGTCCGCGGCGCTATCCTGGGCGAACGCGGGACCGCAAAGGGCGGTGGCGAGGAGGGGAAGGAACAGTACGAACGGGCGCATGCTCAGCCTGCGTGACGTTGATCCTTCGTTGAGGCTCAGCTTGAAACAGGGCGGATTTTGGACCGCTAGATATCAAGTTCGATGACGAAGGGTACGTGATCGGACGGCTTGTCCCAGCCGCGGACGTCGCGGTGGATGTTTGCGCCGACGAGCAGGTCCGCAGCCTGGGGCGACAACAGGGCGTGATCGATGCGGATGCCGTTGTTCCGCTGCCAGGCGCCGGCCTGGTAGTCCCAGAAGGTGTAGGCGCCCGGCGCCCCGTCGGCTTCCAGATAGGCGTCCGTCAGCCCCATGTTCTTGAGCGTCCGAAACGCCTCGCGGGTCTGTGGCTGGAAGAGGGCGTCACCTTCCCAATTGGCGGGAAACGCCGCGTCGCGCGCCTCGGGGATGACGTTGAAGTCGCCGGTCAGCACAAGGGGTTCTTCGAGCGCCAGGAGATCCTGGGCGTGCCGACGCAGACGATCCATCCAGGCCAGCTTGTAGGCGAATTTGTCGGTGGCCACTGGATTGCCGTTGGGCAGGTAGATCGAGGCCACCCTGACGGGGCTAGGGCCGGAGACGACGGCCTCGACATAGCGGGCGTGGTCGTCGCCCTCGCCATCCG
>DASXKT010000173.1:0-1743 GCA_036496685.1 Phenylobacterium sp. | reverse complement strand
GGGGGCGCGCCGTCGGGGAAGTCTGCGACGATCGCGCCGATACGCCCCTGGAACAGGACGTCGTCGCCGAGCTTGAGCTTGATGGGCAGGCCAAAGTCGATGGTCTTGCGGTCGAAGAGCTGGAAGCCGGGGGTGTCGCCGCCGCCCCAGTTGCCGAAGGTCAGTTCGGCCCGCGCCATGCCCTCGACGCTGTCCGCAACCTCCATCGCGAGCAGCGCCGACTCGAGCTTGTCGGCGCGCTTGCCGTCGACCTCGATCGTCGGGCGCGCCGGCCTGAGTGGCAGGGTGGTGACGTTGGAGGTGGCGGCTCCCATGCTCAGTGCGCCTTCAGCCGGCGCGCGCGCGCTTCCAGGCGGCGGAGCGGCGGGCGCAGCACGGCCGGCTCGAGCTTCGGCGGCCCGTGCGCCGGCGCGTCGCTCTTGCGCTCGGGTGGCTCGGCGACCGCTTCGAAATCGTTGATGATCACGGCCATCGCATTTCCCTCAATTGATGCCGAGGCTGCTGGAGACGGAGATCTGCGGCGCGGGGATATTGGGCGCGGCGATGTCCACCCCGGCGCTGAAGCTCGCGCCTGCGCTGGCCCCTGCGTTGAGGTCGATCAGCTGGCCAGGCGACAAGCGCAGGGGGTCTTCGATGCCGTTGGCCGAGGCGATCGACTTCCAGTCGGACTGGCCGGCCGCGCCCGCCATCGACTGCAGGGAGTCCCCCGACTTGGCCGGCGACAGCGGCGTCTGGCCCGGCGAGGACGGCACCTTGCCATCGCCCTGGAAGGTCGAGACGAGGATCTTCTGCTGGCTGAGCGTGAGGCTGATGCTGGCCCTCAGCGGCTTGCCGTCCGGGCCGAAGAATTCGAGGCTCTCCTCCAGCCCCTCGACGATGCCGTCGAAGAGGAACGAGCCCCAGACGAACCGCGTCGCCGGCGGCACCATCTTCTTCTTGTCGTTTTTGTCGGGGCTCGGGGTCATGAAGTAGATGACCTTCTGGGTGAGCCTCCGGACGTCATCGACGGGGTCCTCGGTCATCGCGGTCACGTCGAACCACAGCGTCAGGCCGAGCTTGGTGGTGCCTGCGCCGACGAATTGGCGGCCGGTATTGCCGGCGGCCTGGTCGCCGCCCTGCGGCTGGACCAGCTGGTTCGCAAAGGTGACCTTCAGCGTCTCGGGGTTGAACTGAACGGGCGCTTTCTTCCCGCCCGACTTCTCTTTCTTGAAGTCCTGGTCCAGCTCGATCAGTTGGGCTTTGGCGAGCTCGGTCATGCCGCTTTCCCCGGCACGAACTTCAGCGTCTCGTAGGCCATCTGGAATTCTTCGATGGCGATGGCGTTGCCCGAGGCGGCCAGGGCCGGCGCCTTCAGCTTGACCGGCAGGCAGCGCGAAAGCTGGAAGCGCGCCCGCTCGCTGGACCCGTCGGCCCCCAGGATCACCACCTCGGCGTCAGCGCGCAGGCGGGGGTCGCCAATGGAATCCTTGAACCAGGTCCACAGGTCGAAGTTGTCGGTCATGCCGCGCTTCAGGGTGAGGTTCGAGAAGCCCACCGGTCCGCTGACCCGGATCGCGCGATCGGGCGCGCCACCCTCGCGGATGGTCTTCACGTCCATGGTCATCTCCAGCCCGTCGCACTCGGCGAACGAGGCCTCGGCGAGCGGCTTGCCGCTGCCGTCCCGGTGGATCTCCACCGAGAAGTTGAACGCCATGAACGGGAAGGGGCGGGCCTTGGCGTCGGGCACGTCAGCGCTCCTTGGCG
>DASXKT010000172.1:0-3561 GCA_036496685.1 Phenylobacterium sp. | reverse complement strand
ATGAACGCCTTCACCCCCGCCTGGCCCGTCAAGACCGAGGATTACGCCAACGGCGTGAGCGACTCCGCGGTGTGGGACCGTCTCGTTTTCCGCGACGACGACATCGTCATCGCCACCTACGCCAAGAGCGGCACCACGCTGACCCAGCAGATGGTGTCCCAGTTGGTGTTCGACTCCGATCCGTCGGTCTACGGCGCGGCGTTCACCCTCTCGCCCTGCGTGGAGATGCAGCCCCCGGGCGTCGACTTCATTGCGATCGCCGAGGCGCAGACCCATCGGCGGTTCCTCAAGACCCACCTGCCCGTCCACCAGCTGACCTATTCGCCGCAGGCTCGCTACATCACAGTCGGCCGCGACGTGCGCGATATGGTCTGGAGCTTCCACAACCACCAGCGCGGCATGCGCGCCGAACTGGTCGAGATGATGAACGCCGCGGCCGGGCGTCCGGTGATCTATGCCGAGCCGGACATCCGCGACTTCTATCACCGCTTCCTCGCGGAGGGCGGCTCACATGACATGCCCTACTGGTCCCATATCCAGGGCTGGTGGGACATCCGCGGCCTGCCGAACCTGCTGACCCTGCACTACGCCGATCTGATCCGCGATATGCCGGGCCAGTTCCGCAAGGTGGCCGCTTTCCTCGACATCCCGATCGACGAGGCGAAGCTGCCGCGAATGCTTCAGCACTGCAGCCTGGAGCACATGCGCAAGGTGGCGACCGCCGACGGCGGCGCGGATTTCGGCTTCGACAAGGGCGCGGAGACCTTCATCAACAAAGGGACTAACGGCCGCTGGCGCGACGTCCTGACGCCTGTGGAGATCGCCAAGGCGGATGAGATCGCTGCGCGTGAACTCTCCCCTGACTGCGCCGCCTGGCTTCGCGACGGAACCTGGCCGGCCGCCTAGGTGTCTGGTCTCGCGCTGACGCTGTCGGCCAGGTTTGAGGATCGTGACGTCGCTACTCGGCGATCTGGGGCGACCTGTCGACATCAGATTTCGTTACGCAAATCGCCCAATGCCTACGCTTGGGCTGCGGCCCAGGCGATGTCCGCTTCCGGAGCGAATCCCAATGACTGCTCCTGGCGTAGTCCGGACTTAGGGCCCCATCTTCGCGAACCGCCGCAACGGGTCGAAAACGGAAATCGGCTCCGATCCTGGAAGCCGACGTTCGATCCCGTCAGCGATCCACAGCAACGCGAACATAACAAGAACAATTTATTGGACCCCGGACCAAGCCCGCCCATAGGGTCCGGCCCATGGGGAGCCGCAACGAAGATCGCCGCCCGCTCGCGTGGCAGGGCAGCTTGGCGCAGATGAAGACCTACGGCACGCGGGTCGCGCGGGCCTGCGTCGCCACGGACTGTCGCCGTTGGGTGGCGCTGAACGTCGATAGCCTGATCGCCGAATACGGCCCGGACCACATGCTGTGGGATCGACGACCGCCCTGCGCGCTGTGCGGCGGCAAGACCCATTACATGGCCTCGCCGGGTCCCTCCACACCGTTCCGACCGCTGCTCGGCGGCGCGGTGGCCGATCAGGTGCGGCGGGACTTCCTCCGGGGCTTCGGGTTCACCCGCCGCGACGTCCGCCGGATCAAGGCGATGGCCGAGGCGACGAATGACCTCTCCGAACCTAAGGCCCTGGACGATCTCGACGTCCCCTATCGGGTCGGCTGCTGCCGGATTGGTCGGGAGAGCTATTCGAGCGGTCGCGTGCTGGGAGAATGGGCCGGGCGGACCTTGCTCTACTGGGAGATGAACCAACGAGAGGCCGAGGTCTGGCGGCGGAAGCGGCGGCGTGGGCCGAAGGCGATGCCTCGATAGGTTGCGGATGTCGGCGAGTGGACCTTCCGGATGTCGAAGATGGGTGGTTTTCGGACGCCGGCGGAAAAGGGCTTGGTGGCGGCTTAGGGGTCAGATTCGATGCGCGCGAGGCGCGACTTCATCCAGTCGGAGGCCCCGACGCGATCTGCCCACGCCTGCACTGTCATTCCGCAGATCGCCTGGAACCTAGCGGCGGCCTCGTGAGCCTCGGCAAACTCTTTCAACTGCGCGTAGCAAGCGGCCAAATAGGCGTAGGGTATGGGGTTGCCAGACGACAGCTCTGCAGACTGGCGGAACAGGGCGATGGCGTCCTCGATGCGCCGCTGCCCCAGGCGGGCGAACCCTAGGCCTGAGAGCGTCATCGCCAAGCGAGGCGAGAGCGGATCGAGCCTGAGGCTGTGCTCCAGGCGCTCGGTGGCGACGTCCGGATCGGTGGGAACGGTGGCCGCCCAGAGCCACCCGCTCAGGCGCCAGCCGTGGGCGCAGCCGGGATTGAGAGCAATCGCCTGCTCGGCGAGCGCACGAACTGTGGAATTGTCTTCCTGGAGGTCTTGCAGGGCCTGGGCGGCGAGGGCCACCACCTCGGCATCGCCGGGCGCGAGGCGGAGGGCGGCGTGCACACGCTCGCGCGCCAGGGCGCGCAGCCGGTCCGCCTCGGCGCCGCCGGAGGCGACCACGAAGGCGAGGGCCAATGCGCAGCTCACGAGCGCCTGCGCGTTGTCAGGGTCCAGCTCAAGGCTCCGCTCATAGAGGGGCAGGGCTTGCTGGACGGACTCGCGGGATGCGGCTCTGGCGAGCGCCCTGGCGCGCAGGAAGAGATCGTGCGCTTCCGGATCGGGACCCGGTTTCGCCCGGGCCTGCCACATCTCCTCGGCCTGAACTTTGGGTTCGATCCTGACGGCGGCGCCCAACGCCACGTCGTCCCGCAGGCTGCAGATTTCGGCGAAGGCGCCTTCGAACCGGTCGGACCAGACCTGCACGCCCTCGCGGGCGTCGATCAGGGTCACCGAAATGTCCACGCGGTCGGTCGCGCGACGGACAGCGCCGTCGAGAAGGTAGTGCACCCCCAATAGGCGCCCGGCCTGCTGCGGCGTTAGCCCCTGACCCTTAAGCGCCAGGCCCGAGCCGCCCGCCACGACAAACAGTGAGCGAAACCTCGTGAGCGCCGTGGCGATATCCTCGACCAGGCCGTCAACGAAGAGGTCCTGCCCCTGGTCGGAGAGGTTGGCGAACGGGAGCACGGCGATTGAGAGCTTGGCGTTCGTCGTAGGCGAAGGGGTTTGAGCCACTCGTGTTCCTCTCCGGTGGGAGTTAGGTGGGAGCCGACGCGGGCGCCGAGCCGCCAACGCCACCAAGGGCCTCAAGGGGCGCGGGATGCAGGCGGACGCTAGCCGGCGCGAACGGTGGCTCGCGAGCGACCTCGAAGCGTGATGGCAAGCTCGTCCGACATCTCTCTGATTGTATCACGGCCCTCTAACGAGCTGCGCCTTGCCGAGATGGGCTTGGAAGGCGGCCACAGGAGTTTCCTGCACAAGGCCACCAACGGCCGCCGGAAGGGCGAGGTCGACGAGGCCGATCTCGCCCGCTACCGCGCCAAGGTGGAGGCCGCCCTGTCGCCAGCCCTGATCGCCTGGCTGGAGGGCGGCCGCGACATCGCGGGTGATCCGCGCGTTTCGCCCGACTAGTCTCGCCAATCTGCGCGGCCGGCGGCGGAGCTCTGGCTATGCCCGCAATGGGT
>DASXKT010000171.1:0-7566 GCA_036496685.1 Phenylobacterium sp. | reverse complement strand
TGGGCGGCGGCCTTCGCCGGCAGCGAGGCTTGCGTCGAGCCGGTGCTGTCGATGCGGGAGGCGCCCGTGCACCCACACAACGTACACCGCGAGATCTTCATCGAGGTCGGCGGCGCCATCCAACCGGCGCCCGCGCCGCGCTATTCCGCAACCCCGACGGGCGCCCCGACGCCGGCCGTTCGCGCCGGAACCGACACCGCGGCGCTGCTAGCGGAGCTCGGCTACGACCCGGTGAAGATCGCGGCCGTGAACGGCCACGCAGACGCCGGTGAGCCGCCGAGGACGGACATGAAGTGGCCGCGCCGCCCCTGATTTTGCGGGCGTCGTCGAATTCTGAGGAGCTGCGCATGAGCGCCGACACTCCCACGCCGATCGCGGACGTATCGGGTCCCATCGTCGCCGGTTGCGGCTGGGCGTTCGGGGCTCCCATCGGGGACCTGGGCGCGCGGGGCTATGTGATGGAGGAGTTCATCCTGGCGGGGACCGCGTGGCGTTATCGACACGCCGCGGACCGCGTGGGGGGAGCGGACGGCGTGTGGGAGGCCGAACGCGCCGAGCCGGCGCCGTATCGGAAGCGGATCTATGTCGTTCGGCCGGCTGATGCCGCGGACTTCAATGGCGTGCTGCTGCTCCACTGGCTGAACGTCAGCGCCGGGATGGACCTCGGCTTTCCGTCGGACGAGGAGACGTTCCGAGGCTACGCCTGGGCCGGCGTCAGCGCCCAGAAGATCGGGCTGGACGGGTTTCCCGGCCTTACCAAGGGCCTGAAGGCCTGGGACCCGGATCGCTACGGGTCGCTGCACCATCCGGGCGACGCCTATTCGTACGACATCTTTGCCCAGGCGGCCCGCCTGTTGCGGGACGGCCCGACGTCAGACGGCCCTGATCCGCTTGACGGGGTGCGGCCGAGCACGGTGGTCGCAACGGGCGTCTCGCAGTCCGCCATCCGGCTGGCGACCTACGTCAACACCGCCCACCCGCACGACGCGATCTTCGACGGCTTCTACCTCACGGTTCACGTGGGGATGTGCGCCCCGCTGGACGAGATCACCCTGCAGGAGCAGATGGCCCCGGCGGCTGACGGCGGCTTCGTCGCCAGCTGCAGGATCCACGATCGTGGCGACGTCCCGATCCTCGTCCTGACCACGGAGTTCGAGGCGCTCTACAACCACGCCGCGCCGCAACCCGACACCGACACCTATCGCCACTGGCAGATCGCCGGCGGCGCGCACGTGCATGCGAAGCTGTCCGCCGAGGGCCGCAAGATCTTTCGGCGGGACGGTGTTCAGTTCTTCCTCCAGCCGAGCGACCTCAACGCTGTCGACTGGAGCTATGTGGGCGACGGCGGACTGCGCTGGATCGTCCGTTGGGCGCGCGAGGGCAAGGCCCCGCCGCGCTTTCCCCCCATCGAGATCGTCGCCGCTGCGGACGGCAGGCCCGTCCTGTCGCGCGGGCCCGGCGGCAATGTGAACGGGGGCATCCGCCTTCCGGAGGTCGCCGCCGCTACCGGCGTGCATCTAGGCGCTGGCAAGCTCCCCTGGCTGGCCGGCACGGGCGGGGTGAGCCAGCTCTTCGATGCGGCAGAGATGGCGCGGCTGCACGGCGACCGCAGGACGTTTCTGTCGAAATGGGATGCCGCGGTGGACGACCTGGTCGCCGTGGACTTGGCGCTGCCAGGGGAAGGCGCGGTATTGAAGGTGCGTGGCCGCGCCCTCTGGCCGTGAGCCCCACCACAGGTCCGCGAAGCTAGGACGTCGTGTCCGGCAGCCCCAGGATCCGCTTGGCGACAACGTTGTTCTGGATCTCCTGAGAGCCGCCATAGATCGTCGAGGCCTTGCCGCTCAGCCAGTTGCGCACGGCGGCGAGTTCGTCGTCGGAGAAATCCGACCCTTCCCAACCCAGACCTTGCGTCCCGAGGATCTCGAGCGTCAGCTCGGCCCGCTCCTGGATCATCCAGGTGCCGGCGTTCTTCAGGATCGAGCTGGTCGCCGGCGGCGCCGAACCGGTCTTGGCTTCGGCCGCCGCGCGTTGGGTGGTGAGCTGCAAGGCCCGGCCGTCCATCTGGTTCCTGACGATCCTGGTGCGCAGGTCGCGGTCAGCGATGCGGCCGTTCTCGTCGACGCCGACATACTGTTTTGCGAGCTGGTCCAGCGGCGTCCGCTGTCCGTACATGCGTCCGCTGATGGTCGAGATGCCCGACCGCTCATGCTGCAAGAGGCGCTTGGCGATGGTCCAGCCGCCGTTCAGCGGGCCGACGAGATCCGTCTTGTGGGCGACCGCCTCGGTGAAGAAGGTTTCGCAAAAGGGCGAGTTGCCGGCGATCAACGGGATCGGTCGCACCTCGACGCCCGGCTGGTGCATGCTGAGGAGCACGAAGGAGATCCCCTCGTGCTTCTTAGATGTGTCGGTGCGGACCAGGCAGAAGCACCAGTCGGCCGTCTGCGCGCCCGACGTCCACAGCTTCTGGCCGCTGATGACGAAGTGATCGCCCTTGTCCTCAGCGCGGGTCTGCAGTGACGCCAGATCGGAGCCAGCCCCGGGCTCCGAGAAGCCTTGGCACCAGTGGATCTCACCACGGCAGATCGGCGGGATGTGCGCCTGCTTCTGCGCCTCGGAGCCGAATTCGAGCAGCGTCGGGCCCAGCATCATGACGCCCATTCCGCCGATCGGATTGTAGGCGCCGACCCGGGCGAATTCCTCCTGGACGACGCGGGAGTAGGCCTTCGAGAGCCCGCCGCCGCCGTACGCCTTGGGCCAGGTGGGCGTGCCCCAGCCTCGCTCGCCAACGGCGCGCCGCCAGGCATCCTGTTCCGGCGACAGCGTCGTGCGCTCTTCCCGCGCCAGGGGGTTGCGGCCCTTTAGCGACGGGGCGAAGGCCTCGGCCAGCCATTCGCGCACCTCCGTGCGAAAGCGATCGATGTCGAGTCCGTCGCGGGTCATGCGCAGTCTGTCCTTAGTGTCGAGGTCCGGTGGGTCGGCGGCGGGTCAGGCGCGCCCGTAGAGGGTCACGACGCAGGCGCCGCCGATGCCGAGGTTGTGCTGCAGGGCGTGGGTGACGTGTTCGACCTGGCGGGCCTCCGCCGTGCCGCGCACCTGGTGGGTCAGCTCGTGGCATTGGGCGAGGCCCGTGGCGCCCAACGGATGGCCCTTCGACAACAGGCCGCCCGAGGGGTTGGTGACGTGCCGACCCCCGTAGGTGTTGTCGCCGTCGAGGATGTATTTCTCGGCGCCCCCGAACGGGCAGAGGCCCAGCCCCTCGTAGGTGAACAGCTCGTTGGGGGTGAAACAGTCGTGCAGCTCGATCACCTGCACGTCATCCGGCCCCACGCCGGCGGCTTCGTAGACCTGCCGGGCCGCTGCCGAGGTCATGTCGACGCCCACCACCTGCATCATCGACCCGCTGTCGAAGACGCCGGCCAGGTCGGTGGTCAGCGCCTGCGCCTTGATCTCGACAGTCGCGTCCAGGCCATGCCGTACGGCGAACTCCGGCGACACGATGATGGCCGCGGCGGCTCCGCAGGTGGGCGGGCAGGCCTGCAGCCGGGTGAGCGGCCCGCAGAGGCGTCGGGCGGCCATCACTTCTTCAACCGTGACCGGCTCCCTGAACACGGCCAGCGGGTTTTGGGCGGCATGGCGCCGCGCCTTCACCGAGACCTGAGCGAAGGTCTCGTCCCGGGCGCCATATCGCTCCTGGTACTCCAGGGCCGCGGCGCCGAACTGCTGGGCGGTCATCGGCAGGGAGTCGTCCCATCCTTGCACGGCGCGCAGCACGTCGTTGTGCCTTTGCAAGGGCGACCTGCGGTCGGCGAAGACCATGTCGATGGCGCCGGGGACCATCTGCTCGAAGCCCACGGCGAGCACGCAGTCGGCGCCGCCCAGCTCGACCAGCTGGCGGGCCAAGTAGAGCGCGGTCGATCCCGTGGCGCAGTTGTTGTTGACGTTGACGATCGGAATGCCGGTCGCCCCGACGCGGTAGATCGCCGCCTGGCCAGCGGTTGAGTCGGCGTAGACGAAGCCGGCATAGGCCTGCTGGATCAGCCGGAAATCGATCCCGGCGTCGGCCAGAGCCAGGCGGATGGCATTCCCGGCCATTGTCTCCCAGTCGTCGCTTCGGCCGGGCTTGGCGAACGGGATCATACCGACGCCGGCAACGCGTGCTTTCCTGGTCATGGGTTCCTCCTGTCCGGGACGTCCATCGCGCGCGGTCAGAGACCAAGCTCGCGCAGGACCTCCTCGCTGTGCTGTCCGACCAATGGCGCGGGCTCGATCTCCGGCGTGGGACGCGCCGAGAACTTGACCGGGGGTTGCACCTCTATGTAGCCGCCCTCTGTCGGATGCCGCCGCTCCCGCAGGAAGCCGACTGCCTTCAGGTGAGGGTCGTCGAAGAGGTCCTCCAGGCTGTTCACGCGCATGGCCGGCACCTCGTGTTCCTGACACAGGGCGAGCCATTCCTCAGTCGTGCGCTCGGGGCCGATCTGCGCCAGCCCGGTGTTCAGCAGGCTGCCGACGCCCGGCTGGCCGCTCTGACGGAGGTCGAGGTTCTCAAGGACTTCCGGGTGGCCGGCCGCCTCGAAGAGAGCGATCCACCGCGCCGGGGCATAGGGCGCGATGCTGACGTAGCCATCCTTGGTGCGGACCGGCCGGCGCGACGGATCGAGCTGGTGGGCATGGCCCATCGGACCGGTCGGTGGAGAGAACGCGTATCCGACGAGGTGGTCTAGCAGGGTGAAGCTCGTCAGCGACTCCAGCATCGGAACTTCGATGTATTGGCCTTCGCCCGTCCGCAGCTTGTGGATGACCCCCGCGAGAGTGGCGTAGAGGGCGTGCAAGCCGGCGACCTTGTCAGCGATAGCCGTCGGCACATAGCGCGGCTGCGGGTCGCCATCGACGCGCGTTGCGAGCGAAGCGAGCCCGGAGCCGGCCTGGATCACGTCATCGAAGGCCTGCAGCGACTCATAGGGGCCGCCGGACCCGAAGCCGACGCAGTGCACGTAGACAATGTCGGGCTTGATTCTGCGGACCGTTTCATAGTCCAGGCCCAGCCGTTCCGCGGCCTTGGCGCGGATGTTGTGGATGAAGACGTCGCTGGTCTTGAGCAGGGCCTCCATCGCCCGGCGGCCTTCCTCGCTTCGGGTGTCCCACACCACGGAGCGCTTGCCGCGATTGAGGTTCATGTGGAGCGCGCCCATCCCGCGCGTCTTCACGGGCTTGCCGACTCCACGCGCCTGGTCGCCGCCCTGCGGCTCGAGCTTGATCACATCGGCGCCGAGGTCCGCCAGAACTTGGGTGCAATAGGGACCGAACAGCATCATCGACATGTCGGCGATGCGGAGTCCTTCGAGCAGCTTCGGCGCCATGGTTCGAGATCCTTGTCCTAGCGATTGCGCCAGACCGGCGCGCGTTTCTCCGCGAAGGCGGCGAGGCCCTCACGGCAGTCGTCCGACGCCCTCACTCGGGCGAACGCCGGGGCCAGCGCGCTCCATCCCTCGGCCTCGCTCCACTGCTCGCCGGCGCCGCGGGCGATGAGGTCCTTGCTCGCGGCCACGGCCATCGGGCCATTGGCCAGGACGAGGCTTGCGAGTTCGAGAGCGACGTCGAAGGCCTTGCCGGGCTCGGCGAGGCGCGAAACGATCCCGTGGGCCTGCATGGCCTGCGCCGTCTGCGGTTCGCCGGTGAGCGCTATCTCCATCGCCAGGTGATAGGGCAGGCGTCTGGGCAGCCGCATGAGCCCGCCACCGGCGGCAATCAGCCCACGCTTGACCTCGCTGAGCGCGAACTGGGTGACTGTGGTGGCCACGATGAGATCGGCGCACAACGCAAGCTCGAACCCGCCGGCGAAGGCATGACCCTCGACCGCGACGATGACGGGCTTGAGCGGCGGTCGCTCGAGGATGCCGAAGCCGCCACGGGTCTTGCCCCAGGCGTAGGTGCCAGCGGCGGCCTCTTTCAGGTCTTGGCCGGCGCAGAACGTCGGCCCGGCGCCCGTGATCAGCAGAAGCCAGAGATCGTCGTCGGCCTCGAAGTCGTCGACGATGCTTTCCATCTGCAGCGCCATCCCCGCAGTGAAGGCGTTGCGCGCCTCGGGACGATCGATCGTGACGACCAGGACGCGCTCATCGACGACCTCCCGCCGCAAAGTTGGCCGCCCCTCACTTGTCGTCGACGACACCAGATGTTCCCTTGGATCTATCGTATGATCGTTCGTTTACTTAGTTGGCTGAAAGCCAGCAGCGGATCTCTCGCTAGACGCCGGATTCGGCCGCATACAGCCAGACAATTCAGGAGATCGCAAGCGCTCGCCGCGGGGTGCGTCGGGAGCGGCCTAAATTCCTCGAAACATTCCGAGCCGACATTCACTTGACTTGCCCGCAAACACACAAGTAAACGTTCATTCGGAGACGCCGGAGGACGATCATGAGCTACCAGATGCCCATCGACCGCAGCAAGATTCGGGAGTTCGCGCGCGCGGTTCAGTCCCGCCATCCCGCGCACAAGAGCGACGACCCGGTGATGCCTCCGACCATGCTCACCAGTGCGCGGCTGTTGTGGGAGCCCGCGGCGGAGGCTGCGATCCCCAAGCTGGGATTCGACTTCAAGCGCATCCTGCACGGCGAGGAGGAATACGTGTTCCACGGCCCGCTTCCGCGCGCCGGCCAGACGCTCACCGTCACCACCGAGGTGGTCGACACCTACGAGAAGCCCGGCAAGCGCGGCGGCGTCATGCGCTTTGGTGTCGTGATCAACGAGTTCCGCGACGAATCCGGCAAGCTGGTCGCTGAACAGCGCAGCGTGATCGTCGAAACCGCCCGTCCCCCGAAGGAGCAAGCATGAGCACCGCCACTCTCGAGAAGACCTGGTCGCTCGGCGACGAAGCCCCGGTGAAGGTGTTCGGCCCGATCAGCCGGACCGACATCGTGCGCTATCAGGGCGCATCAGGCGACTTCCACCCGCTGCACCATGACGAGCCCTTCGCCAAGAAGGTCGGCTTCCCGAGCATATTCTCGGTGGGGATGCTGCAAGCGGGTCTACTCTCGACCTTCGCCACCGACTGGCTGGGGGTGGAGAACATCCGAAAGTTCAACGTCCGCTTCGAGGAGGTCGTCTGGCCGGGTGACGAACTCACCTGCACCGGCAAGGTCACGGCCGTCGAAAACGGCGTCATCAAGGTCGAGCTGACGATGACGCGGCAGACCGGCGGGGTGGCGCTCAGCGGCTCGGCTGAGTCTCTCACAGCCTGACGGACAACCACGGTCATGCAGTTCATCTTCAGCGAAGAGCAGGAGCCGGTCCGCCAGTCGGTGCGGCGCTTCCTGCAGGACAAGGCGCCCGTCGCCGCCGCGCGGCGGGCCATGGCTTGCGAAGATGGCTTCGACCGCCGGCTGTGGTCGCAGATGGCTGACCAGATCGGCCTGCAGGGGATGGCGATCGACACAGCGTTCGGCGGGTCGGACTACGGCTTCGTCGAGCTCGCCCTCGTGCTCGAAGAGATGGGGCGGGTTGTCTACGCGGGGCCATACTTCTCGACCGTCGTCATGGCGGCCAACGCCTTGGCGAATAGCGGCGACG
>DASXKT010000170.1:0-2930 GCA_036496685.1 Phenylobacterium sp. | reverse complement strand
AGGCCAGTACCCGGCGGGCCTGGCCTTCGCGCGCCCGACCAACCAGGGGCATGAGGGTGCGCGCCAGGCCGTCGTCGCCAGCCGGGAGGAAGAAGAGCCCGAACCGCTGGAGCGCGGCTGGCGTGATTTCTGACAGGCGTTGGTAGGCGGCTTCGACGCCGGGGCGGTCATCACCGGCGATAAGCGCCTGGGCCTTGAGCACAAGTATGTAGACCTCAAACGTCGAGCCCGGATCGCACAGTTGCAGGCTCTCGTCGTAGAGCCGGCGGGCTTCGGCGAGCTCGCCTCGAGACGCCTTGATCTGAGCCAGCATGGAGAGGGTGGCGGCGAAGGCGGTGCTGCCGTCGAAAGCCGCCTTCGCGAGCTCCTCGGCGAGGTCTTCGTGGTCCCGATGCACGCCCAGGAGCAGCTTCGCGGCGGCGATCGCCATGACGGGATCGTCGCGCACGGCCGACAGATGGGCGAGCACCAGACGCTCGATTTCGTCGCTCAGCGGGTCGACGACTTCCCGGCAGAGCGGCTCGGGCCCGGGATTGACGGTGAGACGCCCGAGCAGATGCATGGCCCAGAGGACCGCCAGGCTGGGGTTGTCCGGATCCTTAGTCCGCAGCCGTGCGATCTGCTCGCCGTTCGCCGCCCAGGTCTCGCCCGGCGGATCGAGCAGCACCGAAGCCGCCTCCAGGCGCACGTGCAGCGGCGGATCGGCCGGTGCGGGCGCGGCGTCGGACCCCAGCGTCAGGCGCTTCCACGCGGCTTCGACGACGGCGTCGGCCAAGGCGTCGATCTCGGGCTCAGCGGGGGCGTCGGCGAATGCTTCGCGGAACGAGGCGATGACGTCCCCGGAGGGCCCATGCCGCATGACGAAGGCGGCGTGCAGGCGCCCGGCGGCCGGATAGAGGCAGACCTCTATCGAAAACGGGTGGTCCCCCGCCTTGCCGCCGCTCAGGTCCGGAAAGAGGCGCACGCGCAGGTCTTTGGCCATCCGGTCCTGCACGGCGGCCTGAAAGGCGGCCAGCATCGGCTCCACACGCTCGTCGCGCAGCCCACGCAGCGGACCGATGACAATGAACTCGCCTTCGGCTGCTGCGTCGGTCGGGGCCGCCACCCACACGTACCCCTCACCATACTGGGTGGAGATGAAGCGACGCTCCGATCCGGTGTCCAGCAGCTTGCCGCGAAGCCGGTTCACGACGAAGTCGACGTTGCGGTCGGATCCTCGCGAATCCAGCGCGGCGAACAGTTCGCCGCGGGTGAACAGCCGTCCCGGATTCGGCGCCAGTAGGCCGAGCAGGGCGCGTTCATGGCGCGTGAACCGCACGACCACCCCGTCCGCACGCAGGGCGGTCAGGTAGTCTTCGTCGAACACCACGTCACGAGAACCTGTCCTCCGCATCGCCTCCACCGGCTACGTCGCCCGGTGTGCAGTCACCGGGCGACAAACACTGGCACAACAATTGGCCGCCCGCGCCAGGTGATTGACGACGCCGCATTCGCCTTGCCGGGGAGTTCCTCAAATACTGGCCCAACAATCGCCCGCTATCCAGAATTCCAACGTTGCGGCGATCAGGCCGCGATGCTGATCGGTGGGCATCAAAATGAACCTGAAGATGGTGATCGCGGGTGCGTCCATGGCGCTGGGGTTGCGCATCAAGGCCGGGCGGGGTCGTCGTGGGCTGCCGCGTTCCCGAGCGAGTGGAAGAGGTCCAGGGCGCGCGGGGCCGCGTTTCCCACGCCGATCCTGACATTGGCCGTCGACCCCGCGCCACGGTGACGCTCCAGGCTCGCCAGGTGGCCGCGTCCCGTGCATCTTGGCGCGATGCTGCGAAGCTTCTGGCGTGAGCTGACCGACGTGGTGCATCCCGCCGACCAAGCGGTGTTCGATGCGAATCCACACTCCTTCAACCTCGAATACCCGCCACCGGCCTTCGTCGGCGACCCCGCTGCCCCGGTGGTCGTCCTGTACGCCAACGGCGGGTACGACCCCGTGCTGACGCCGCAAGAGTTCGCAGACCCCGGCGCAGCAGGACGTTACCGCGAACAGCTTCATGGCCTGTCGTCCGCCATTCCCAGCTACTACCGCGGCCACGCGATGGGAGACTGGCTGGAGGCCGGGCTGGCCGTGCGGGTGAACGCGGTGGCCTATCGATCGAAACGGCTTTCCGAGGAGCCGACCAACCAAGCTCTCGTCGACAAGCTTCCGTCGGTCGCCCTCCACCGCCGGTGGATTCTGGAAGAAGTCCTGCCCCAGGCCCTAGCCGGTGATCGCTTCCTGATCGTGCATCGGAATGGCGCGTGGCGGCTCGACCGCAGCCTCGCTGGGCCGACAGTAGCGTTCTCCTCGAACCCGATTTCGGCCAGCCCCTCGAAGGAACCCGTCGAGCGCGTCCGCCAATGGCTGGTCGGGCGCGGCCAACTGGCTGCCATGACGTAGCCGCCGACCTCTGCGCAGGAACAGCGGAATCGCCTCATCGGCGGCCCCTTCAGCTCAGGGACGGCCGAACGGGCTACCGCCTAGCCGCAGGCGGCTTGGGGGACTCTACGGCCCGGAAAGCCCACTGCCGCTGTAGGTAGGCTCGTGAGGACGAACTAGCGAACCGCGTGACTTCCCACCGGCGCGTCGTGGCGGGTCCACATCATCGGCACCCCGACCAGGTACTCGGTGTCGTGATCGAGCGGCAGGACGACATCGGCGGAAGAGAGTAGCTGGCCGTCATCGGCACGGAGCAGACGCAGGCTCAGATAAATCTGCCGACCGCCGACCGCATAGCTGCCAGCGACCACGGCTTGAGCGTTGGCCTGCGCGAGGATTTTCGAGGCATCTCGCGAAAGCACGATCTCGCCTGTGTTCGGAACCACGGCCAGCGCGCGCATGTACGTCAGGTCCCGCACCTGATAGCCGCGCTGGGCGAGCCGGTTGGCGACCAGTTGCG
>DASXKT010000169.1:0-1617 GCA_036496685.1 Phenylobacterium sp. | reverse complement strand
TGCGGGCATAACCCCACCGTGGGGCATCGCCCGCGAAAACGTCCTCTACGCCCTACGCGACAGCGCCAAATATGTTGGACTCTCCAAAGATGCGCTGCGGGAAGAGTTCTGGCGCCAGCGCGCCCGCAATTTCTCGGAGGTCGAATGATGACCCCCGGCGAGCGCAAGCGGCTGATCGTGGACACCATCGCCGCACTGGCGCGCGGCGGCGCGACTGCTAAAGCGGCGCGCATCTGCGCCAACGGCGACGTGATCGTCTTGACGGAGACTCCCAAGGCAGAGCTAGATTCTTCGGACGAGGGTCAGTGGGTGGAGCTTGCCGGCAAGGCGTAAATATCTCGTGCCCAAGGGGTTGAAGCCCGTCCGTCGCAAACTGGCGACCGGCGAGCTTCGCTTCTATTGGTACCACCGGGCAACCGGCCAACGGCTGAAGCACGATCCTGAGACCGCTGACGGCATGTTGGAGGTCGCGGGGCTCGATGCCAAGACGAAGGCCATTGAGGGCGTCAGCGGCGTTCCTGCGGGCTCCCTGGCGGCCTTGTGGTCGTCTTATCGCGATAGCCCCGAATGGCGGGGCCTGAAGCCGCGCACACGATCTGACTATCAAGCCGTGAGGGACTGGCTGGGGCCGGCGGCGGACAAGGCGGTCGTGAAGACGATCACGTCGGCCCAGGTGCTCGCCCTTCGCGACAAGGCGGCGAAACAGCGGGGCCGCCGGTTCGGGACGTACGTCCTCCAGGTCATACGCCTTGTCCTTGAATGGGGTCGGCTGCGCGGCTGGCGCGCCGACAACCCCGCCATGGGCCTGAAGTCCATCCGCAAGCCCAAGGGCGAGCGCAAGGTGAACCGGGCATGGTCCGCCGACGAAGTAGAGGCTTTCGCCCGAGGTTGCCCGGCCCAGATCGTGGTCCCCTTTGCGCTTGGCCTGTTCGGCGGCATGCGCCAGGGAGATGCGCTGTCTGTCACGTGGGCGTCCTACAACGGCCTGAAGCTGAGCTGGTACGCCAGCAAGAACGACGAGCTGTGTGTGGCGCCGGTGACGGGTGTCTTCCGCGCGATCCTGGAGGGCGCGAGGGAAGGCCATCGCAAATCGAAGGTCCCGGCGCTCCAGGTCGCGGTAAACGCCTTCGGCCAGCCCTGGACGGCCAGCGGCTACCGCGCATCCTTCTTCAAGCGGGTGCGGAGCCTCCAGAAGGCGGGCCTGCTGGGCCCCGGCTGCACCTTCCATGGCCTGCGCCACACCATCGGCAGCTTTGCCCGCGACGGCGAGGAGAGCGAGTTCCGGATCGCCTGCGCCATCGGCGACAAAACGACGACCATGGCGGCAATTTATGGCCGCGACGCCGACCGGCTGCGGGCCCAGGAGGCGATTCTAAGCGACGTACAAAAACACTTCGGGAACAGCGATTGGAAAACGCGATTGGAAAACGCGCCCCGCGCTTCCGGCGGGCGGTCCCCTAAGTGATTGAAAGGGAAGTGGTGCCTGGGGGCGGATTCGAACCACCGACACGCGGATTTTCAATCCGCTGCTCTACCAACTGAGCTACCCAGGCGAAGGCCGCCGTCGCGGGGAGCCGCGTCTATAGAAGAGGCTCTTTCGGAAGTCCAGCGAGGCGC
>DASXKT010000168.1:0-16221 GCA_036496685.1 Phenylobacterium sp. | reverse complement strand
CATGTTGTTGATGTTGAAGGCCGGCACGCCATAGCCGTGCTCGGCGGCGTGATCGAGAAGCTGTCTCAGGGTGATGCGGGCCATCGTCTCTACCGTTCTCTATCGGGACAGCGCTGCAACACCGGGCAGCGACTTGCCCTCCATCCATTCAAGAAACGCGCCGCCGGCCGTTGAAACGAATGTGAAATCGTCAACGACGCCGGCCGCGTTCAGGGCGGCTACCGTATCACCACCACCCGCAACGGCCACAAGCTTGCCGTCACGCGCCAGTTTGGCGGCGTATTTCGCGGCCTCGACCGTCCCCTTGTCGAACGGCTTCATTTCGAAGACGCCGAGCGGGCCGTTCCAGATCAGGGTCTTGGAATTGGCCATGGCGCGGCACAGGCGCTCGACCGTCTCGGGGCCGGCGTCGAGGATGCGTTCGTCCTCGTCGATCGAGCCCACATCGCGGACCCGGGCCGGCGCGCCCGGCGCCATCTTCTCCGCGACCACGATGTCGAGCGGCAGGAAGAGCTTGCAGTTGTTCTGACCTGCCAGCCGGATTACCTCGCGCGCGGTTTCGGCGAGGTCCTTTTCGCAATAGGACGCGCCGACGTCGTGGCCCTGGGCGTAGAGGAAGGTGTTGGCCATGCCGCCGCCGATCGCCAGCTTGTCGAGCTTGGTCACCAGGTGGCGCAGCAGGTCGAGCTTGGTGGAGACCTTCGAGCCGCCCACGATCCCCAGGACCGGCCGTTCCGGGTGGCCGAGCGCGCGATCCAGGGCGTCCAGTTCCAGCCGCATCTGCTCGCCTGCGTAGGCCGGCAGGCGATGGGCCAACGCCTCGGTCGAGGCGTGCGCCCTGTGGGCGGCGGAAAAGGCGTCGTTGACGTAGATGTCGCCGTTGGCGGCCAGCGCGTCGGCGAACTTGCGGTCGTTGGCCTCTTCCCCCTCGTGGAAGCGGACGTTTTCCAGCAGCAGCACGTCGCCCGGCTGCATGGCGTTCACCGCCTCGCGCGCCTTGGGGCCGATGCAGTCCGGCGCGAAGGCCACGGGCAGTCCCAGCACCTTGGACAGCGGCTCGACGATGGGCTTCAGGCTCATGCTCGGCACGACCTTGCCCTTGGGCCGGTCGAAGTGAGCCAGGAGGATGACCTTGGCGCCCCCCGACCGCAGCTTTTCGATGGTCGGCACGGCCGCGCGCAGGCGGGTGTCGTCGGTGACCTTCCCGTCTTCCATGGGCACATTGAAGTCCACGCGCACCAGGGCTCGCTTGCCCTGGAGATCCGCCTGGTCGAGCGTCTGGAAAGCCATCAGAGGTCGATCAGATCAGCTTCGCCATGTGGACGGCGACATCGGCCATCCGGCTCGAGAAGCCCCACTCGTTGTCGTACCAGCTGAGCACCCGGCCCAGGCCGCCGTCGACCATCTGGGTCTGCGGCAGGGCGACCGTCGAGGAGGCCGCCACGTGGTTGAAGTCGTGGGAGACCAGCGGGTCATTGGTCACGGCCAGGACGCCACGCAGGGGCCCTTTGGCGGCGGCGGCTTCCATGGCGGCGTTGATTTCCTCCACAGTCACCTTGCGGCTCGGCACGAAGTTCAGATCCACCACCGAAACATTGGGCGTCGGCACGCGGATCGAGGAGCCGTCGAGCTTGCCGGCCAGGGCGGGGATCACCAGGCCCAGCGCCTTGGCGGCGCCCGTCGAGGTCGGGATCATCGACATGGCCGCGGCGCGGGCGCGGTAGAGGTCCTTGTGCAGGGTGTCGAGCGTCGGCTGGTCGCCGGTATACGAGTGGATCGTGGTCATGTAGCCACGCTCGATACCGCAGAGCTCCTGCAGCACGTGGGCGACCGGCGCCAGGCAGTTGGTGGTGCACGAGGCGTTGGAGATCACCAGGTCGTCGGCGGTCAGGCTGTCGTGGTTCACGCCATAGACGATGGTCTTGTCGACGCCGTCGGCCGGGGCCGAGACGATCACCCGCTTGGCGCCGGCCTTCAGGTGATCGGCGGCCCTCTCGCGGCTGGCGAAGAGGCCGGTGCACTCGAGCGCGATGTCGACGTTCAGCGCCTTGTGGGGCAGCTCGGCCGGGTTGCGGATCGCAGTGACCTTGATGGGGCCCAGGCCCACGTCGATGGTGTCGCCGTCGACGGTGACGGTCCCCGGGAAGCGACCGTGCACGCTGTCGTAGCGCAGCAGGTGGGCGTTGGTCTCCACCGGCCCCAGGTCGTTGATCGCCACGACCTCGATGTCGCGCCGCGCATGTTCGACGATCGAGCGCAGGACCAGCCTGCCGATGCGGCCGAAACCATTGATGGCGACGCGGACGGTCATGGGCTGAAGCTCCTGCGGTGGCGTTGGTGGCGCGGTTTCTTCAAGCCGGGGGCCTCGGAGTCAACCCCCAGGCCTCACGGTTTGGCTTAATCACTGAAGTAGACACTTGACCATCGATGCTGGCGGGATGAAACTGAAGTAGATACTTCACTAATGGAGCGATCGCATGGAACCGCCGATCCACAACACCTTCGTCGTCGAGCGCAGCTTTCCGGTCCCACGCGAACGCGTGTTCGCGGCCTTTGCAGACGCGGCGAAGAAGCGCCGCTGGTACGCCGAATCTCAAGGGCACACGGTCGAGACCTTCGAGATGGACTTCCGCGTCGGCGGCTCTGAGCGGTCGGCCTATCGTCTGGGTGACGCGACGCCATTCCCGGGCGCCGAGCTCGCCAACGAGGGGGCCTACTACGACATCGTCGCTGACGCGCGGATCGTGGTCGCCTACGGAATGTCCCTTGGCGGTCGCCGGATCTCGGTCTCCATGCTGACGTTCGAGTTTGTCGCGACCGATGCCGGCACCGATCTGGTCTGCACCCACCAGGGCGTGTTCTTCGAAGGCGCCGATGGACCGGAGATGCGCGAAGGCGGCTGGCGGCTCTTGTTCGACAGGCTGGCAAAGGAGCTCGCCGCCACGTGACTGACCCCGGTTCGCAGGCGCAGGTCGATCGGGTTTTCCATGCGCTGGGCGACCCGACCCGGCGGGCGATCATGGAACGGTTGAGCGAAGGGCCGCGGTCGGTCTCCGGGCTCGCCAGCCCGCTCTCGATCACCCTGACGGCGGTGGCGCAGCACCTGCAGATCCTGGAAGAGGCCGGCCTGGTCCGCACCGAGAAGACCGGCCGGGTCCGCACATGCCGCATCGACCCCGCCGGCTTCGCGACGCTGGAACAATGGATCGCCCAGCGTCGCACGACCCTGGAGCGACAGCTCGATCGCCTAGGGGACTTCCTGGCGGAGCCCGACTAGCGCCCTGGCGCGGCCCCGCCGGCCGGGCTGTGCGCGGCCAGGGCCGCCTGCAGCCCCGGTGCGAACTCCGCCCCATAGGGCGCGGTGATCGACGAGCCCGCAAAGGCCTTGCCGTAGGCCTCGGCGCGGCCGCCCAGGCACTTCGACAGGAACTGTTCGCTGATCGCGTAGAACGCGATGTTGTTTTCCGGCCGCGCGAAGCCGTGGCCCTCGTCCGGAAACAGGATGTAGGTCACGGGGATGCCCTTGGCCTTCATGGCGTCGACGATCTGGCCGGATTCCCGCTGGTTCACGCGGGGGTCGTTAGCGCCTTGGCCGATCAGCAGCGGCCGCTTGATGGCGTCGGCCTTGAATAGCGGCGAACGCTCCTTCAGCAGGGCTTGCCCCTCAGGCGTCGCCGGGTCGCCGATACTGCGGTTGAACTGGGTGCGGATGGATTGCCAGTAGGGCGGGATGGTCGACAGCAGGGTGTTGAGGTTCGATGGCCCCACGATGTCGACGCCACAGGCGAAGGTGTCCGGCGTGAAGGTCATACCGACCAGGGTCGCGTAGCCGCCGTAGGACCCGCCCATGATCGCCACCTTGTCGCGGCTGGTCACGCCCGACTTCACCGCCCAGTCGACGGCGTCGAGCAGGTCGTCGTGCATCTTGCGGCCCCACTCCTTGTCGCCCGCGTTCATGTAGGATTTCCCGAAGCCTGTGGAGGCTCGGAAGTTGGGCGACAGCACCGCATAGCCGCGGTTCGCTAGCCACTGGTGCAGGCTGTTGTAGCCGTAGCCATCCCGCCCCCACGGGCCGCCGTGGACCAGGAGGATGAGCGGCACGGGCTTGTCGGGCTTGCCGTCGCCGTCGCGGTCGCTGCCGGGCGGCAAGGTCAGGTAGGACACCTCGTTCAGGCCGTCGCGCGTCTTGATCACCACCGGATGCATCGCGACGAGCGGCGCGCCTTCCAGTTCCGGCCGCGTGGTGAAGAGCTTGGTCAGGCGCTTGGCCTTGCGGTCATAGAGGTAGAAGGCGCTGGGGGCGGTCACCGGATCGACGACCACCGTCCAGAGGTCGTCGGCGTCCGTGCGGCCGGTGATGTTCACGACGCCGTTGAGCTTGCTCTGCAGGAAGGCGAGATCGTCCTTCACCGCCGGGTCCAGCACCTTCCATTCGGTCTTCAGGAAGTCGACCGAATAGGCCTGCACGCGTCCGGTCTTCGGGTCGATCATCGCGCCCTCGACGTCGGACTGCGGGTCCTGGCCTAGCACGGTCCGCGTGCCCGTCTTGGTGTCCTGCGCGGCCAGCACGGTGGTGTTGCGGCCGCGGGAATCCAGCCAGTAGAGGGTCTGGCCGTCCATGCTGTAGCCGATCGGCGACCTGGTTTTGGCGTCGTCAGGGTCGATGCGCTCGATGGGCGTATCGGAGGCCTTGCCGTCGACGATCGCATAGAGGTCCGAGCCACCGTCCGCCCGCGGCTTGGCGGCGCCGCGCAGGTGCAGTTGTTCGTCGGCCAGGAAACCCGCGAAGCCGTCGTTCTTGAAGACCTCGGTCAGGGCCCCGGTCTTCAGGTCCAGGCTGTAGACGTCGTGCCAGCGGGCGTCGCGGTTGTTGAGGCCGATGAGGACGCGGTCCTTGACCAGTCGGCTGACGCCGAAGATCTCCGCGCGGGTCTTCTCGAACGGAGTCAGGGACTTTTGGACGCCGGAGGCGACGTCGACTCCGTAGATCAGGAAGTTCTCGTCGCCGCCCTTGTCGTTGATGAACAGGATCATCGAGGAATCGGGCGCCCAGAAGTAGGCGCGGATGGGACGCACCTTTTCGGCGGTAAGCGGGCGGGCCATGCTGGGATCGCTGACCGGCGCGACCCAGATGTTCATCATCCCGTCGCGGGGCGCGAGCCAGGAGAGCCATTTGCCGTCCGGGCTGATGCGGCCCTGGGAGCGGCTTGGATTGCCGAACAGCTTGCTGCGCTCGATGAGCGGAGCTGTCGGCTGGGCGGCGGCGAATGACGATGTGGCGGTGACCGCTGTCAGAGCGGCGGCGAGTAGAAAGCGACGCATGGTCCAATCCCCCTCGGTCGTGGTGGGGGCAGGGTATATCCGTGTTCGGTGGGACACTAGCCCGGCGTTACGGGGCGCACCTTGCCAGCGGCCTCGGTGGCGCGAAGCCTTGCCTCGGCGACGTCGCGTCCCCGCGCCAATGCTACGCCCATGCGCCGGCGCAGGAAGCTCTCCGGCTTGCCGAACAGGCGCAGGTCGGCTCCCGGGACGGCGAGCGCCTCGGCGACGCCCTCGAAGGCGATGCCCTTGGCCTCAAGGCCGCCGTAGATCACCGCGCTCGCGCCCGGTTCGCGCAGGGTCACATCCACCGGCAGGCCGAGGATTGCGCGGGCATGGATGGCGAACTCGCTCTGGTACTGGGTCGCCAGCGTGACCAGACCGGTGTCGTGCGGCCGGGGGCTGACCTCGGAGAACCAGACCGCATCGCCCTTCACGAATAGCTCGACCCCGAAAATGCCGAGGCCGCCCAGCGCATCGGTGACGGCGCGGGCGATCTCGCGGGCGGTCTTGAGCGCTGCCGGACTCATCGCCTGCGGCTGCCAGCTCTCGACGTAGTCGCCCTTGACCTGCCGATGGCCGATCGGCTCGCAGAAGCTGGTGATGGTCGCCCGGTCCGCGCCAAGGCTGCGCACGGTGAGTTGGGTGATCTCGAAATCGAAGTCCACGCGGCCCTCGACGATCACCCGCGGCTGCTCGACCCGGCCGCCCTCGAGGGCATAGCGCCACGCCTCGGCGACCCCCTCGGGCCCCTCGACGAAGGACTGGCCTTTGCCGGACGAGCTCATCACCGGCTTCACGAAGCAGGGGAAGCCGGTCACGTCCCGCGCCGCGGCGGCCAGTTCGGCCTCGGTCGAGGCGAAGGCGTAGGCCGAGGTCGGCAGGCCGAGCTCCTCGGCCGCCAGCCGGCGGATCCCTTCGCGGTTCATGGTCAGCTGCGCCGCCCGAGCGGTCGGGATGACGGTGGCCAGGCCGTCGGCCTCGATCCTCGCCAGTTCGTCGGTGGCGATCGCCTCGATCTCCGGCACGATCAGGTGTGGCCGCTCGGCCTCGACCAGGGCTCGCAGGGCTGCGGCGTCGGTCATGGCGATGACGTGGCTGCGGTGCGCCAACTGCATGGCCGGCGCGTCGGCATAGCGGTCGACGGCGATCACCTCGCAGCCCAGCCGCTGCAGCTCGATCGTCACCTCCTTGCCGAGCTCGCCCGCCCCTAACAGCATCACCTTCACGGCGGTGGGCGAGTGGGGCGTGCCTAGTCGGAAGGCGGCGGACGGCATCCGCTAGAGCTTCGCCTTCGCCGCGGCGGCCACCGCCTCAGCGGTGATGCCGAAGTGCTCGTAGAGCTTTTCGTAGGGTGCGCTGGCGCCGAAGCTCTGCATGCCGACGAAGACGCCGTCCTCGCCGATGAACCGCTCCCAGCCCATCCGCACGCCGGCCTCGACCGCAACGCGGACGTCGGTCTCGCCGATCAGCGCGTCGCGGTAGTCGTCCGCCTGGGCCTCGAACAGCTCCCAACAGGGCGTCGAGACCACCCGCGTCCCGATGCCCTGCGCTTCAAGCAGGTCGCGGGCGCCCATGGCGACGCCGACCTCGGAGCCGGAGGCGAAGATCGTCACCTGCGCGGGGTGGCCGGCGCCGGCCAGCTGGTAGGCCCCGCGGGCCGACAGGTTCTCGCCCGCGACGATCGTCCGCACCGGCGGGACCTTCTGGCGGGAGAGCGCCATCAGCGAGGGCGTCCGCTTGGCCTCCAGGGCCAGCTTCCAGCACTCCGCGGTCTCCACCGCGTCGGCGGGGCGGAACACGTTCAGGTTGGGCATGGCGCGCAGACTGGCCAGATGCTCGACCGGCTGGTGGGTCGGGCCGTCTTCCCCGAGACCGATCGAGTCGTGGGTCATGACGTGGATCACCCGCACCCCCATCAGCGCGCCCAGCCGGATCGCCGGGCGGCTGTAGTCGGAGAACACCAGGAAGGTGCCCGAGTAGGGGATCACACCGCCGTGCAGGGCCATGCCGTTCATGGCCGCCGCCATGCCGAACTCGCGCACGCCATAGTGGACGTAGCGGCCGGCATAGTCGGGGAGGTCGAAGGCCTGCATCCCCTTGACGATGGTGTTGTTGGAGCCGGTGAGGTCCGCCGAGCCGCCGACCATTTCGGGGATGGCGGGGACCAGGGCCGCCAGCGCCGCGCCGGAATGCTGGCGGCTCGCGAGCGCCGGCTTCTCAGCCTCGGCCTTGGCGATGTGCGCGTCCACCGCCTCGAAGGCTCCGGTCGGCAGGTCGCCGGCCATGGCGCGCTCGAACTCGGCGCGCTGCGGCGAGGCCGCCAGGGCGGCCTCCCAGGCCTTGCGGACCTTGGCGCCCCTGCGGCCCGCCGCGCGCCAGGGCTTCAGCGCCTCGTCGGGCACGGTGAAGGGCTCGTGACCCCACTCCATCGCCTTGCGCGAGGCCGCGATCTCGTCGTCGAACAGGGTGTAGCCGTGGCTGTGGGGGTCGCCTTCCTTGTCGCCGGCGCCCTTCGAGATGCTGGTCTTGCAGGCGATCATCGTCGGGCGGTCTTGTTTGGTCGCCCAGCGCATCGCCGCGGCGATCTTTGCGAAGTTGTGGCCGTCCACCGCCTTCACCGCCCATCCGGCCGCCTTGAAGCGGGCGACCTGGTCACCGGTTTCGGCGATCGTCGCCTCGCCATCGATGGTGGTGTTGTTGTCGTCGAAGAGCACCGTCAGTTTGGCCAGCTTGAAGCGGCCGGCCAGGCTGATCGCCTCATGGCTGACACCCTCCATCAAACAGCCGTCGCCGGCGATCACCCAGGTGCGGTGGTCGACCAGCGCGTCGCCAAAGCGGGCGTTCACGTGACGCTCGGCCATGGCCATGCCGACGGCGGTCGCCAGCCCCTGGCCGAGCGGACCGGTCGTGGTCTCGACGCCCGGGGTGTGGCCGTACTCGGGGTGGCCCGGGGTGTTGGAGCCGAGCTGCCGGAAGTTCTTGATCTGCTCCATGGTGACGGCCTTCACGCCGGTCAGGTGCAGAAGGCTGTAGAGCAGCATCGAGCCGTGGCCGGCCGACAGCACGAATCGGTCGCGGTCCGCCCAGTCCGGCCGCGAGGCGTCGTACTTCAGGAATTTGGTGAAAAGCACCGTGGCCACGTCGGACATGCCCATCGGCATGCCTTGGTGCCCGGATTTCGCCCGGTGGACCGCGTCCATGGAAAGCACGCGGATGGCGTCGGCCATGGTCTGGAGAGGAGCGGGCATCGGGATCCTGAAGGATAGTGGGGCTTGGCGCGCGGGGTCGCACGCGCGCCGCCTAGGGTCAAGAAAAGGGGATGCTTCCGAAGCACGCCGACGCAGGTCTATAGATGGACAGGCTGGAGCCTTTTCCGGAGGACGGCGATGAGCGGCGAAAGCGCCCTGGACCTGGCGGCCCGGCGGCTTGAGCAGGCGATAAACGTGCTGGAGCAGCGGCTCGCCCTGCGCCTGAAGGCCGCGGGCGCCGAGGTTGGCGGGCTGTTCGACGAGGATCGGGCCAAGCTAGCCGCCGAGCTGGACGAGGCGCGGGCCCGAGAACGCGAACTCGAGACCGCCGGCGCCGAGGCCTCCGCAGCGCTCGGTCGGGCGATAGTCGAAATCCGCGCCGCGCTGAACGGCGCCACACCGCACGCCGGGCAGGAGCACTGATCGCATGGCCCAGATCAGCATCGAGGTGAACGGCCGGCCCTACGCGGTGGGCTGCGAGGATGGCCAGGAGGCTCATCTGATCGAGCTGGCCAAGATGTTCGACCACCAGGTCCGCCAGGTCAGCCAGGACATGGGCCAGCTCGGCGACACGCGGCTCTTCCTAATGGGCGCCCTGCTTCTGGCCGACGAGCTCGCCGACGCCCGCTCGCGGCTGGCCGCGCTCCAGGCTGAGATGGCCCGCCAGCAGTCCGACCGCAGCCGCCTGGAGACCCGCGCAGTCGCCGCCTTGGAGGGCGCCGCCAAGCGCATCGAGAAGCTGGGAAGCGAGTAGGCTCGCCGAGCGTGCTATGCTGCGTCATCAGGACGGAGCAGGGCCATGGCCTTCCTCGACAGCACCCACCACGACGGCTTCTTCTCCGGAGACGCCTGGACGTGGTGGCAATCCGGCCGTCTTCGCTACAACCTCACGCTCGCGGCAGGCGGCTGGGTCGCATACGCGGCTGCAGTCGGCTTGAACTATGCCTTCGGCCATCCGGTCTGGCGCGACTGGCGAGGCGGCCTCGGCATGACGATCTTCCTCGGGACGGTCTACCTGGTGGTCATGGGCCTCGCCAACGTCTGTTACCTCCTGGGACCGGCTATCGAAGGGTGGGTGAAGCCCGCCGATGTCGAGCGCTACCGGAAGAACGCCTATGCGATGGGCCTTTGGGGATCGCTGGCCGTGCCGGCGGTCTTTCCGCTCGTCCAGCTCGCGGTGCTCGTCGCGCACAGCGGCGGCCGCATCGCTTGAGAAGAGGGGCCGGACGCACTACCTTACGAGGTGGCGGGTCTGCTGCGGCCCTCGTCGAAGGCGACATATTCCAGCGACCTTAATTCACTCTTAGGGAGCTGTCCCTGGCCGGGATCGTGGTCCCGGGCACACGGCGCCCACCTGGTCTACCAGGTCGAGGGAATGAAACAGTCCTTCACGGCTCTCGCGGCGCCGCCACCCTTTTCCCCGCCTGATCGTCTATGATCATCGGGTGACCAAGCCCCTCGACAAGCCGACGCTGCGCGCCCAGTTACGGGCGCTCCGTCGGCGGGTGGCCGCTGAGACGCCGGACGCCGCCGAGCTCGCGGCCCGCCGATTGCCCCTGGACCGGTTCAACCGCTTCAGCGTCGTCGGCGCCTATTGCCCGACGGGCGCGGAACTCGATCCTGGGCCGGTCCTGCGCGCGATACTGGACTGCAACGCGGGGCGCGCGAGGGCCAGCCTGCCGGTGGCCCTCGACCGCCACTCGCCGGTGAAATTCCGCCTCTGGCGTCCGGAGGAGGCCCTGGTTGCGGACGCCTTTGGGATCCCCTCGCCGCCGGCCTCGGCTCCGGAGGTGACGCCCGACCTGGTCATCGCGCCCCTGCTGGGCTTCGACCGCAACGGCGGGCGCCTGGGGCAGGGCGCAGGCCACTACGACCGGACGCTGGCGGCGCTTCGTAGAGCGGGGCCGGTCTTCGTGCTCGGACTGGCGTATTCCGGCCAGGAGGTCGACGCCGTGCCGAACGAGGGCCACGACCAGCGGCTGGACGCGATCTTGACGGAAATGGAGTTCATGGAAGTGGCGGGGGGAAGTCGTTAGAGAGAGCCGATGAGATTTGCCTTCTTCGGAGATGTGGTCGGACGTTCGGGCCGTGATGGCCTCGCCGACCACCTGCCCGCGCTACGCAAGCGCCTCGGCCTCGAGTTCGTGATCGTAAATGCCGAGAACGCCGCGGCGGGCTTCGGCATCACCGAGTCCACGGCGCGCGAGCTGTTCGACGCCGGCGCCGACGCCCTGACGCTCGGCAACCACTCCTGGGATCAGAAGGAGGCGCTGACCTACATCGTGCGCGAGCCGCGGCTGATCCGGCCCCTGAATTATTCCGCCTTCTCCGATGCGCCGGGTCGTGGCGCGCAGCTCTTCGAGACCCAGGGTGGACGCCAGATCCTGGTCATCAACCTGCTGGGCCGCGTGCACATGGATAGCCTCGACGACCCCTTCGCCGCGGTCGACAAGGAGCTGGAAGCCTGCCCGCTGGGCGCTGTCGCCGACGCCATCGTGGTCGACATCCACGCCGAGGCCACCTCCGAGAAGATGGCGATGGGCCACTTCTGCGACGGCCGAGCGAGCCTGGTGGTCGGGACCCACACCCACGTGCCCACCGCCGACTGCCAGATCCTGATCGGCGGCACGGCCTACCAGACCGACGCCGGCGCCTGCGCCGACTACGACAGCGTCATCGGCAACCAAAAGGAAGAGCCCCTGCGGCGCTTCACGACTCGCATCTCGGGTGGCCGCTACAAGCCCGCCGAGGGCCCAGCAACCGTCTGTGGTGTGTTCGTCGAGACCGACAACGCCACGGGCCTTGCCCGGCGCGTCGAGCCGATCCGCATCGGCGGTCGGCTGAGCGAAACCGTGCCGATGGTCGAGACCGTGACCGCCTAGCGTCCCGCCGCGGCGTCCTTCGGCTTGGGTCCAGGATGCAGCAGGCTGTCCTTGGTCAGGAGGCCGGTCTTCTGATGGTCGAGGCGGGCGAAGCGGCGATCGGTGATGGCCATCCACTCCGCAAGCGTGACCTTGCCGTCGAGGTCCGCGTCGGCCGCTGCGATCGGCTCGGGTTCGTTCAGCAGGGAGTAGCGCGCGGCGCCTTCGCGGCCGGCGGCCGGGGCGCGGTCGGGCTGCTGCTGGGCCGTCGAACTGTTGCTGCTTCCGCCGCGCCCTCCACCGCCCATTCCACCACCGCCGCGACCTCCGCCACCGCCCATGCCGCCGCCGCCGCGTCCCCCATGGCCGCCGCCGCGCCCCCCGCCGCCGCTACCTGAGGGGCGCTGGCCGCCGCCGGGAGCTTCATCGAAAGTCATGACGCCGATCTCGGGGACGATGTTGCGCTCGTAGGCCTGCATCTCGAAGCCGTCGATCACGCCGTCACCGTTGGTGTCGAGCACCTTGAACGAGTGCAGGGCGTCGGCGCGGAACTCGGCCAGGCTCACCGAACCGTCGTGGTCGGTGTCGACCTGGGCGAGCCAGCGGCCAAGGCCGTCCTCACCGCGGAACGGCTCGCCTGATGGGCTGATGAACAGGCGTGTGCGGGCCGCGCCGCCGGGTCCGCCACCGGGCCCGCCCGGTCCGTGGGCCCGGTCGCCGGGCCCGTGTCCATGCGGATGATCCGACGCGCAGGCGGCCAGCGTCATCGCGAGCGCCGGCGCAAGAAGGCGTCTGATCATCCTGTCGTCCCCTGGTTCCCCCGTCGCCGCAGCTTGACCGCGCGGCGAAGGCCAAATTGCGCCGCTAGCATGTCGGCGCCGAAACCCTTTCCCACGCCGCGCCGACGCGCTCTAGTAGCGAAGCTCGAAAACCCCGGAGGCTGCATGTTCGTCAAATTCGTCGTGCGGGTGATTTTCGGCGCCCTGGGTTTGTGGGTTGCGTCCAAGCTGGTGTCGGGGATCGTCGTCCGTGACACCACCGCGCTGATCCTGGCGGCCGTGCTGCTGGGCGTCGTCAACGCCTTCGTCCGGCCGATCGTCTTCGTGCTGACCCTGCCGCTGACCATCCTGACGCTGGGACTTTTCCTGCTGATCGTAAACGCCGCGATGATCGGGCTGGTCTCGCTCATCATTCCCGGCTTCGAGGTTCATGGCCTCTGGGCCGGCGTGCTGGCCGCGATTATCACGGGCATCGCCAGCTGGGTCGGCGGATTGATCCTGCGCGACGATCGCCGGGAACGGATCTAGGTCGCAGCGCCCGAGGCGATCATCGCCTCGACCGTAGCCTCGTCGTAACCGGCCTCGACGAGCACTTCACGCGTGTGCTGGCCCAGTTTTGGCGCGGGCCCGCGCGGGCTGGTGTCGACGCCCGGGAACCGCACGGGCGCGGCAGGCCCCCAGAAGCTGCCGCCCCAGCCATCGGGCGTCTCGACGAAACAGCCGGCTTCATGGGCCTGGGGATTCATCTCCAGATCCATCAGCGTCTCCATCGGCGCCCAGGCGACGTCGGCCGCGGTCAGCAGTTCGCCCGCCTGCTCCAGCGTCATGGCCTCGAACGCCGCGTCGAGGGCGGCGCGGACATAGCGGACGACGTGGACGTCGCTGTAGGGCGGTAGGTTGCGGGGGTCGGCCAGGATGTCGTGGCGGCCGATCGCGCGCATTACGTTTGGGTAGTCATTCGGGCTCTTCACGACCACGACGAACCAGCGGTCGTCGCCCGTATGGAAGAAGCCGGAGAGGGCGACCATGCGGTCCTGCTTCGGCTGGGCCGTGGTCACGTCGCCGTAGCGCAAGTGTAGCGACAGGTCCCAGCCGACCGCATAGGAGCCGACCCGCATCAGCGCCGTCTCCACCTGCCGTCCGAGGCCGGTGCGCGTGCGCTCGTGCAGGGCGGCCAGGATGCCGGACAGCGTCGCCAGCGCGGTGAAATGGTCCCCGAAGCCCGGACGGCTTGGGAAGGGCTCCTGGTCGGGCGGGATCGTCGAGGCCGCCACCCCGCTGCGCGTCCAGAAGGCGGTAATGTCGAAGGCCGCGACGTCGGCCATCTCGCCGGTCAGGCCATAGCCGGTGACGTTGGCGTAGATCAGATGCGGCAGCTCGTCCTTCAGGCTGTCGTAGTCGAGCCTCGCGCGTTTCAGCGACCCTGGCCGGACGTTGGTCACGAAGACGTCGGCCTGCTTGAGGAGCGCGATCAGCGCCGCACGACCCTCCGGTTTGGTGGTGTCCAGCACCACCCCGCGCTTGCCGCGGTTTTCCATGCTGAAGACCGGGTTGCCGGGGCTCTCGGCGGTGTCGGGGAAGAAGGCTCGCGTAGCGTCTCCGGCCGCGGACTCGACCTTGATGACGCTGGCGCCCCAGTCGGCCATCACGCCCGCGCAGCCCGGCCCCGCCACCCAGGTGGACCACTCCACGACCTTCACGTCCGACAGCAGCATGGGGTTCTCCGGAATTTCACGACGCCGATAGTGGACGGGGCGGCGGGGCGTGAAAAGATCGCTCCGGACCCGCAGGGCGGGACGACGCGGCGCTAGACCGAAGCGTTGCGCAGGTGGGAGATCGTCCCGTCCTCGAGGTCGTAGCGGGCGGAGACCACTCTCAGGGTCCCTGACTGGGCGCGCTCCCGCAGCGGCGGGCTGCCGGTGAGGATCGTGGCGGCGGAGCGTTCGGCGTTGAGGATGATGGCGGCGTCGAGCTTGTCGGGCGCCTGGGGTGGGACAGCGCGGACGGCGGGCGCGATCAGGTCGGCGAGGGCGCCGATCTTCGTCTCCTTGTCCTCGGGGGAACCCCGGCCGGCCAGCGCCTCCAGCGTCGCGGTGACCGCGCCGCAGCGTTCGTGGCCCAGCACCATGACCAAGGGTGAACCGAGGTGGATCACCGAATACTCTACCGAAGCTAGGACTGGATCGTCGACGACGTTGCCCGCCACGCGGATCACGAAGAGGTCGCCCAGCCCCTGGTCAAAGATCAACTCCGGGGGGACGCGGCTGTCGGAGCAAGCCAGGATCGTGGCGAAGGGATGCTGGCTGTTTACGAGCAATTTGCGGCGCGCCACGGCCGAATCAGGATGGATGGCGCGGCCATGGGCAAAGCGCGCGTTGCCCTGCACCAGGCGCTTCAGCGCATCCGCAGGGCTGATCGCTGGCGCTGAATGGGTCGCGGCGGAGGCCGCCCCAGGACCCGCGAGCAGCCAGCCCGCGCCGCCCGCCAGCAGATAGCGGCGGGAAGGGCTGGGCGTCGGCAGATGGAAACCTTCGGGCATCTGTCGGCCCTCCATCCCGAGGCGTGCGCAACTCGGATGATCACTCTCGCCACGGAAAGTTAGCGCTGCCGATAGAGCGGAACCCGCAGCTTCCCAAGGCGGAAACCCCCAGGGCGAAACGGCGGCGCTGGGGGCGGCAAGGGTCAAAGCCGGTCGCGCACGAAAAAGGGCGGAGCCTTGCGGCCCCGCCCTCGATATTTCGGAACGTCTGAGTTCGTGGACTAGAAGTCCATGTCGCCCATGCCGCCCATGCCGCCGCCGGGCATGCCGCCCGCGCCGCCGCCGCCCTTCTTGGGGGCTTCGACGATGGCCGCTTCGGTGGTGATCATCAGGCCGGCGACCGAGGCCGCGTCCTGCAGAGCGGTGCGGACCACCTTGGCCGGGTCGATGACGCCGGCCTTCACCATGTCCACGTACTCTTCGGTCTGGGCGTTGAAGCCGAAGGTGGCCGAGGGGTTCTCGAGCACCTTGCCGACCACGATCGAGCCTTCGACGCCGGCGTTTTCGGCGATCTGACGGATCGGGGCCTGGAGCGCGCGACGCACGATGGCGACGCCGGCTTCCTGGTCGTCGTTGTCACCCTTGAAGCCGTCCAGAACCTTGGAAGCCTTCAGCAGGGCGACGCCGCCGCCGGGGACGATGCCTTCTTCCACGGCCGCGCGGGTCGCGTTCAGGGCGTCGTCGACACGGTCCTTCTTTTCCTTCACTTCGACTTCGGTCGAACCGCCGACGCGGACCACCGCAACGCCGCCCGCCAGCTTGGCGAGACGCTCTTGCAGCTTTTCCTTGTCGTAGTCCGAGGTCGTGTCTTCGACCTGCTTCTTGATCTGAGCGATCCGGCCTTCGATGCCGGACTTGTCGCCGGACCCGTCCACGATCGTGGTGTCGTCCTTGGTGATCGTGACCTTCTTGGCCTTGCCCAGCATCTCGAGGGTGACGTTCTCGAGCTTGATGCCGAGGTCTTCGCTGATCAGCTGGCCGCCGGTCAGGATGGCGATGTCTTCCAGCATGGCCTTACGGCGATCGCCGAAGCCCGGCGCCTTGACCGCCGCGACCCGGAGGCCGCCGCGCAGCTTGTTCACGACCAGGGTCGCGAGCGCTTCGCCTTCGACGTCTTCAGCGATGATGAGGAGCGGACGGCCCGACTGGACCACCGCTTCCAGCACCGGCAGCAGCGGCTGCAGCGAGGAGAGCTTCTTTTCGAAGAGCAGGATCATCGGCTCTTCGAGGTCAGCCTCCATCTTCTCGGCGTTGGTGATGAAGTAGGGGGACAGGTAACCGCGGTCGAACTGCATGCCCTCGACGACGTCGAGTTCGGTCTCGGCGGTCTTGGCCTCTTCGACCGTGATCACGCCTTCATTGCCGACCTTGTCCATGGCGCGAGCAATCATCTCGCCGACTTCGACGTCGCCGTTGGCGGAGATGGTGCCGACCTGGGAGATCTCGGCGTTGGTCGTGACCTTCTTGGCCGA
>DASXKT010000167.1:0-6934 GCA_036496685.1 Phenylobacterium sp. | reverse complement strand
GGTGCCGTCGTTCGGCAGGCCGGCTTCAGCGCGGGTCTGCGTGCCGAGCGGCAGGATTGCAAACAGCACCGTCCACCAGATGGTCAGGTAGATCGCCGCGAGGGTAAAGGGACCGCCCATCAGTGCGCGCCTTTTGGGGTTTCCATGAGCTCGACGAGAACGCCGCCCATGTCCTTGGGATGGACGAAGATCACCGGCACGCCGTGGGCCCCGATGCGTGGCTCACCAGTCCCCAGCACTGTCGCGCCCTTGGCGCGCATGTCGTCGCGGGCGGCCAGGATGTCCGGCACTTCGAAGCAGACGTGATGCTGTCCGCCCTTGGGGTTCTTCTCCAGGAAGGCGGTGATCGGGGAAGAGTCGCCATAGGGTTCAATCAGCTCGATCTGGCTGTTGGGCAGGTTGACGAAGCAGACCCAGACCCCTTGCTCGGGCATGGAAAAGCGTTCGCTGAAGGAGGTCGCCCCCAGCATCTCGCGGTACATCTTCACCGAGGCCTCGATGGAGGGCGTGGCGACGCCGACGTGGTTCAGTTTTCCGATCATGCGCCGCCTATACTCCGCCCCGCGCGCCGGCGCGAGATCACCCTGAGGAAGCCTGCTGCGACGATTGCGCCGCGACGCCGCCCAGACCGTCCGACGCGAACACGGCGCCCGAGGCCAGCAGGGTTGAGATACGGTCTGGCGCGATTCCCCACTCGGTCAGCAACTCGACCGTGTGCTCCCCCAGGTCCGGCGTGGGACGCTGATAACCCCAGGGCGTGCGACTGAAGTCGGCCACCGACCTGACGCCGATCATCGGCCCCAGCCGCGGGTGCTCCCAGCGCTCGAGGAAGCCGTTGTCCCAGAGCCATTCGTCCTCCAGCGCCTCGGCGCTTCGCAGGACCGGGGTGGCCGAAACGCCGGCCGCCAATAGCAGGTCCAGGATCTCAGCCCGGGTACGTCCGGCGAACGCCCCTTCGAGCTGAGCCGCAAACGCTCCGTCGCGCGGTTCGTTCAGCGCGGCGGGCGGCGCCTCCATGTTCAAAACCCGCGCCAGCGCCTCTACCTCGGCCGGCGTATCGCAGGCCAGGCCAATCCAGCCGTCGGCGCAGGCGTAGTAGCGATCGAGCGCCCGCACTCCCAGGCAGTCCACGCCGCCCAGGGGGTTCGCGGGCCGACCGGCATAGGTCACCGTCTCGCCCAGCTGGAACAGCAGGCTTTGGGCCATGAGGCTCGTCAGCACCTCCTGGCCCTCTCCGGTCCGCTCACGGGCGTTGAGGGCGGCGATGATGGAGGCGGTGACCACGCCGGCCGTAGCCACGTCGTTCACGGCGATCGTGTGAAGGATCGGGTCGGCCTCGCCACCCTGGGCGGCCATCATGCCGCCCTCGGCCTGCAGGAGCGGATCGAAGCCCGGCAGCGCGGCTCTCGGCCCGCGTTCCCCATAGGCGTTGATCGAGCAGGAGATGATCTGCGGGTTGATTGTCTTGAGCGTCGCGTAGTCAATGCCCAGCCGCTGGCGCACGCCCAGGCGGTAGTTGTCGATCACCACGTCCGCGCTCCGGGCCAGCTCGAGGAAGAGCTCCCGGCCTGCCGGCTGCTTCAGGTCCAGTCCGAGGCCCCTGACCCCGCGGTTGTAGCCCACGAACCCTGGTCCGTCGGACCGGAACGGATCCGCCTCGCGAGGCTCCACCTTGGCGACGTCGGCCCCGAGATTGGCCAGCAGGGTCCCAGCGTAGGCGCCTGCGATCACCGTCCCGAGGTTCAGGACCCTGACACCGGCCAGCGGCGGCGCCGAGCCGCCTTCGGGCAGCGCACTTCGCTCTTCCCACGCTGGCGGCGCGATCACCGCCGTCGGCAGGCTTCGGATCGAGGCGGGCGTTGCGCTGAGCTTGGCCGGCGGGCCCGGCATGGCCACTTCGCCAAGCTGAGGGTGTTCGAATAGTTGGCGAAGCCCACCCTCAGCCACCGTCTCGCCGGCGAACCAAGCCTCGCGTCGGCGCACAGGCGCGCAGGGCACGTCGTTGGCTTGCAGGGCCTCCAGCCATTCGTCACGGGTGCGGGTGGCGAACATCTCGACCAGCAGGTCACGCGCGGCGAGTTGGTCCTGTTCCAGGGCGTCAAAGGCATCCTCGAGGCCCAGGACCTCGAAGGCCTTGCGATAGAAATTGGTGAACAGGGTGCCCAGGAAGAACCACTCCCCGTCGGCGCACTGGTAGAGCCGATAGCGCGGATTGGCGCCCGGGGGGATGCCGCGCGGCAAGGGCGCGGCGTTCAGCATCCGCGCCGCGCCGGAGACCTCCGACGCTCCATGCAGCCCGCTGATCGTAACCGCCTGGCCCTGGCCACTGCGCGCGCGTTCGTAGAGCGCGGCCCCTAGCGCCGCGGCGCCCATCACGGCCTGGCCGTACCAGATGACCGGTAGCACCAGGCAGACTGGCTGGTCGGCATAGGCCCCCTGCCGAAACGCCGTGCTGGTGAGGCCCGCCAGGAGGCTGTGGTGCGGGGCAAGGCCACTCCACCGCCCCGACGTCCCGTAGGGCGGCATCCAGGCGTGAATGAGCGCCGGGTGGGCGGCGGTGAGAGTCGCGGCGTCGAGGCCGAGGGCCTCCAGTCGACCGGGTGCGTCGCTGAAGATCGCGACGTCAGCGCCGGCCACCAGTTCGCGCGCCGTGGCGAGTCCGGCGGGCGTCTCCAGGTCGAGCTTCAGCACCTGCTTGTTGCGGTTCCAGGCTAGGTACCCTGGATGGTCCTTCAACCGGTCGCCCGTGGGCGGCTCGACCTTGAAGATCTCCGCCTCGAAGTCGCCCAGCAGCATGGCGGCCATCGGCCCGGCCAGCCCCTGGCTGAAGTCGACGATGCGCACACCCCGGTAGGCGGACACTTGTCGGCGGCCTCCCCTGCCCTGGCGGTGCGGTTTTCGCGTCTCGCCTCAAGCTCATGAAAGCCGGGCTCGGGCGCGCCGACAAGCCCTGCTGCTTAGAGGCCAGCGCCTTGACCGCCGCGCACCTTGGCCTGCTACTCGAAAACCGAAGGAGCATCGCCATGCGAACCGCGACACTGGGCCCCCTGGGTGAGGTAAGCCGGCTGACGCTTGGCGGCGGCGGCATCGGCCAAATCTGGGGCGAGAACACCAAGGACGAGGCCCTGGCCACCCTGACTGCAGCCATCGACGGCGGCATCACGGTGCTCGACGCGGCGCCCATGTACCGCAACTGCGAGGCCTTCATCGGCGAGACCTTCGGCGGGCGGTTGCCCGCCGGCGTCAGGGTCACCACCAAATGCCAGCTCGGCTCGCCCGATGCGTCGGAGGCGGCCGACCTCCTGGAGGCATCGTTGGCGGCGAGCCTGGCGGCCATGCGGCTGCAGCGCGTCGACCTCTTCTTCCTGCATTCTAACATCCATCTCGATGGCTTCGACTACGCCCACGGGAATGCGAATCGCGCCGCCTTCTCCACGAGTTGGTCGATCTATGTCGACGAGGCGGTCCCAGCTTTCGAGCGACTGAAGGCGCAAGGCCGGATCGGAGCCTGGGGGATCACCGGCATCGGCGTGCCGACCGCGGTGCTGGACGCGATCGACCACGCCCCGCGACCCGACACCGTTCAGGCCATCGCCAACCTGATGGACAGCCCGGGCGCCCTGAAGCGCTACGCCGAGCCGTCGCGGCCGCGCGAGATCGCCGCCGCCGCAAAGGCCCGGGGCATCGGCGTGATGGGCATCCGCGCCGTCCAGGCCGGCGCCTTGACCGCTGGCGTGGACCGTCCACTGTCGCCCAACAGTCCCGACAACACCGACTTCGCCCGCGCGGCGGGCTTCCGGGCGCTCTGCGCTGGCTGGGGCGAGGATCCCGCCGTCGTAGCGCACCGCTACGCGCTGAAGATGCCCAACATCGACACTGTGGTGCTGGGGGTGAAGAACCGCGCGGAGCTCAATCAGTGTCTCGCCGCCGAAGCCGCCGGGCCGTTGGAGCCCGCGCAGGTCGCCGCGATCGATGCGCTGGGCCTCGCGGCTTAGCGGCCTTTCTTCACGAAGTCGGCGATTAGATCGGCGATCTCCTTCGGATGTTCCAGCTGCATGAGGTGCCCGGCATCGTCGATCACGATGCGGCGCGAGCCTGGGATCAAGGCTTGGGCCGCGCCGGAGGTCGCCTGATTGTCGGCGATGTCGTGGTCGCCGGTCATGATCAGAGTCGGGACCCGCAGACCCTGCATGCGCGGCAGGTCGGACGGCCAGGGCTTGATCGGGTCCTTCATCTGATGACGCAGGTCCTGAGGGCTGGCCTTCAGGAGCGCAAGCGCCTTCGCCTTCGCCTCGGGGTGGCCGGGGGCCATCACCCAGCCGGACTTCTCGGCGTTGTCGACGACGGCGTCCATGTTGCCGATGATCATTGGCATCATCATGCGGCTGACGTGCTTGCCGAAGCTCGGACTGGGCTGGAAGCCGTTGATCGCCGCGCCGGAGATCACGAGGCGCTCGACCTGTTCAGGATGCAGGATCGTGTAGCTGACTGCCAGGCCGCCGCCGAAGGAGAAGCCGACAAGGCTGGCGTGGTCCATCTTCGCCGCCGCCATCACCGCCGCGAGGTCCTCTTGCGGCGAATAGGGCGCCTTGGCGGCCGGCGACTTACCGTAGCCGCGCCGGTCGTAGCGGACGACGCGAAAGTCCCGGCAGAGGATTGGCCACATGTCGTCGAAACTGGCGGAGTTCACCACCCCGTCGTGGATCAGGACGATGGCCTGCGGACCTTTGCCGCAGGCCTCGTAGTAGAGCTGGCCGCCCTCGACATCGACCATCTCCGCCCTGGCTGCGCCGGCCATCAAGGCCGCGCCCAAGGCAAGCACCATCGCTCGCCCGATCATCGGTCGTTCCTTCCCTCTGTTATGTGAATTGGGTCGTCAGCTGGCTATTCGAAGCGCCTCGACGCCCAAGGTCTCAGACGTTTCGTCCGGTATGAACTCCAACAGATCGCCAGGCTGGCACTCCAGGTAGCGGCAGATCGCTTCCAGGGTGGCGAAGCGCAGGCCCTTCACCTTGCCGGACTTGAGCAGGCTGAGGTTGGCCTCGGTAATGCCGATCGCGCGGGCGAGCACGTTGGAGCGCACCTTGCGGCGGGCCATCACCACGTCGAGGCGAACGACGATCGGCATCAGACGAACCCCTCGCGATCCTGTTCGATTTCACGGCCCACCAGCATCACTTGGGCGATCACCAGGACGAGGCCGCCTAGCAGCAGTTCCTGGACGCTGGTCATGTGCGCCCAGTTCCGGTCGACCTCGTAGCCGCTGGTGCTGAGCGCGAGATGGCAGAGGAACGGTAGCGCCGCGTCGGCCAAGAGCGCGATCCCCACCCACTGCAGATGCCGCGCGTTGCGGGTCGCGAAGACCTGCCCGCGCGCATAGAGCCGGAAGAGGCCTTGCAGGTTCCAGAACAGCAGCACCATCGGCGCCGAGCGGACTATCCAGACCAGGGCATAGATCAGCCGGTGCGTCAGGCTGAGCGAGGCAAAAGTAACGTAGCCGGGCGGCGGATGGCCGTCCGTGCTGATCATGCCGCCGGGCGCGCCGAGCGACATCACGCCCCCACGATAGAAAATCACCGCCCAGACCCCAAAGACCGCCAGCGCGACGAAGGCCCAGAGCAGGCCCCCGAACAGAACTGCAAAGGCGCGGCTGCTGGCGCGAACCCGGCGATAGGCGGGGTTCTCCGCAACGGTCGGCGAGAATTCGAGAACATCGGCCATAGCAGGACTCCGCCTCGGGAACCGCACCGTCCTACATCAATATATATTCGTCAAACGATAATTCTGACTTCGCAGCCAACAAAAAAAGCCCGATGGCGAGATCCGCCACCGGGCCTTGCTCGAAGCCTATTGAAGGTCGTCGATCAGGCGACCGCGAGAGCACGGCGACGCGCCAGGCGCATCATGCCGCCGACGCCACCGAAGCCGATCAGCATCAGCGTCCAAGTGGTCGGTTCAGGCACGCCGTTGGTCAGCGACACCGAGTCGAGCAGCGCCACCGGCGGCTGGCCGTTGGGCGTGCCGATCGACAGGAACGACAGAACCTGGGTCGTGTCGGACGCCACGAAGGTGTGGCTGACGGAGAACCAGCCGACCGAACCGCCGGAGAGGTTCGGGAGGACCGCCGTGTCGAAGGACTGGCCGCCGAAGGTGACGTGCAGCATCTCGGTGGTGTCGCCCGTGCGGTCGGCGAACTGGGCCGCGGCCCAGTCGAAGCTCAGGGTATAGGTCGCGCCGACCGTCAGGCCGCTGATCGTCTGCGACAGGCTGGCGTTGTAGAGGGTGTCGCCGTCGAGGGCCACGAAGTTGCCGCCCGTCGGGCTGGCGCCGCCGGGTACCGACCATAGGTACTGCACTTCGGCAGCCGTGAAGCGGGTATCGGGGCTGACCGATGTTGCGCCGACCGGGCTGAACAGGATGTTGAAGCCGCCGTTCGCGCCAACGGAAGTCGAAGTCCAGCCGGTCACGGCTTGGCCGTAGGTGTAGGTGTCGCCGAACTCAAAGGAGTTCACACCCGCTGGGGCGGCGTGCGAAGGCGCCGTCGTCTCGAAGCCGCCGTTGACAACAAATTCGCTCGCGTTGGCGGCCGTGCCGACCGCCAGCACCGCGGCGCAGGCCGCGGCGAATATCCCAATACGCATCGTAATCCCCAATCAATCTGGTTTCGCGAGCGCCGCTGCAATAACAGGGCCGCCAGTCCGCGATTCCGGTTCAGCGAGCCAAGATCGGTAAACAAGCCTCACCGTCAACGCCATTCACGCGCGAGGTGAATCCCAGCGTCCTAGAGTCGCAGGACAGTGGTTTCCACGACAGGCCTGCGGCCCCAGATGCGCTGGCTCGCTTTCTTCACCGCGCGCGACATGGCGCTCTCGACTGTCTCGTCGAGGTCGCGGTCCTCGCCCCTCAGGCGACCGAGCGCCTGTTCGGCCTCGTC
>DASXKT010000166.1:0-6189 GCA_036496685.1 Phenylobacterium sp. | reverse complement strand
CCATGGCCGCCAACATCATGATCGGCCAGGCGGTGGGCTCGCGCGACGAGGCGTTGGCCCGCAGGGTGGTGGGCACCGCCACGACCTTCTTCGCGGTTGTTTCCCTGCTGATCGGCGTCGCCGGCGGGGCGCTCACCCCACACATCCTGGACGCCATGCGGACGCCCGAGGCCGCGCGCATCGACGCCATCGCCTACCTGCGCGTGATCTTCGCGGCGATGCCTTTCATGTTCTTCTTCAATTTCGTGATGATGGCCCAGCGGGGGACCGGCGACTCGCGCACGCCGTTCTATTTCGCCCTGCTGCAGGTCGGCCTCGACATCGTCCTGAACCCCTTGCTGATCATGGGGATCGGACCGTTCCCGAAGCTCGGCATCGCCGGGTCAGCCACGTCGACCCTGATCGCCCAGACCTTCACCCTGGCGATGATGGTCATCCACCTCTACCGCAAGCGCTCCATCCTGGTGCTGCGACCGAGCGAATGGCGCCTGCTGCTGCCGGACATGGCGATCATTCGCACCCTGGTCACCAAGGGCACGCCGATGGGCGTGCAGATGATGGTCATCAGCCTGGCGGCGGTGACCATGCTGAGCTTCGTCAACCAATACGGCGTGCACACGTCGGCGGCTTATGGCGCCGCCTCGCAGCTGTGGACCTACGTCCAGATGCCGGCCATGGCGCTTGGCGCGGCGGTCTCCTCGATGGCCGCCCAGAACGTCGGCGCGGGCCGGATGGATCGCGTCGAGCGCGTAGCGATGATCGGTGCGGGCTACGCCATCCTGTTCACCGGCGTGCCGATCGTGATCCTTCAGCTCGGCGACCCTTGGGCGCTGCAGGCCTTCCTGCCGTCCACCAGCCCCTCGCTTCCGATCGCCGTGCACATCAACAGCATCGTGCTGTGGGGCTTCATCCCGTTCGGCGTGGCCTTCATCTTTTCCGGCATCGTGCGAGCGACCGGCGCGGTCTGGCCGCCGTTGCTGGCGATGGTCATCTCGCTCTGGGTTGTGCGGGTGCCTCTGGCGCTCTTCCTCGAGCGGCACCTGGGCTCCGACGCGATCTGGATCAGCTTCCCCGTGGGCAGCACGACGACCCTGATCCTGGCCGGCGCCTACTATCGCTGGGGCGGCTGGCGCAAGGCCCGGATGCTGAACGTCACGCCCAGCGCCGACGCCCCAGACACCGGCCTCGGTCAGCCGATGATGGACGAGAGCGAGGCGATCACCGACGAGGAGCTGCGCGAAATCAGCCGCGCGGCCGAGGACGCAGCCCCCGACAAGGTGGCGGCCAGCTAGGCCCGGCTCTCCATGAGCGCCGAATAGACCAGCGTCCGAAGCTCGCGGCGGATCGGGTAGGTGGTCGAAGGCGTGAGCTGGGTCATGAACACAACGCTGATGTGTTCGACCGGATCGACCCAGAAGGCCGTCGAGGCCGCGCCGCCCCAGTAGAACTCACCCTTGGAGCAGGGGATCAGGGTCTTCGGCGGATCGAAGACCACGGCGAAGCCCAGGCCGAAGCCGATGCCGGCGTAGGTGCTTTCCGAGAACAGCGACCGCGAGAGCTGCGTGAGGTCCTGGCCGCCTGGCAGGTGGTTGGACGCCATCAGCCGCACCGTCATCGGCGAAAGGATCCGTGCGCCGTCCAGCTCGCCTCCGTTCGCCAGCATGTTGGCGAAGCGCAGGTAGTCCGCTGTCGTTGAGACCAGGCCGCCGCCGCCGGACTCGAGCTTCGGCGGGCTGTGGAAGGGGCTGTTCGCCGGGTCATCGTTCAGGGTCAGGCTGCCGCTCGGCGAGGCCTGGAGGTTCATCGCGCCCTGGGCGCTGGCGCTGTAGCAGGCTGCGAAGCGGCGCTTCTGGTCTTCGCGGACGAAAAAGCCGGTGTCGACCATCTTCAGAGGATCGAAGATGCGCTCCTGCAGCACCTGGGAGAGCGGCTTACCGGCGACCTTCTGCACTAGGTAGCCAACCACATCGGTGGACACCGAATAATTCCAGGCCTCGCCCGGCGAGAACTCCAGCGGCAGCTTCGCCAGCGCGGCGATGAAGGCGTCGAGATCAAGGTCGCCGTGAGCCTCGCCCAGCTTCAGGTCGCGATAGGCGGCGTCGACGTTGGTGCGGCTCTGGAAGCCGTAGGTCAGGCCCGATGTGTGGCGCATCAGGTCCACCACCTGCATGGGCCGCGCCACCGGAGTGGTCAGGTGCGGCCCGACGCCGGCGGCGTAGACCCCCAGGTCCTTCCAGGCCGGGATATGCTTGGCGACGGGCTCGTCGAGCGCGATCAAGCCTTCCTCGACCAGGCTCATCAGGGCGACCGAGGTGACCGGCTTGGTCATCGAATAGATGCGGAAGACTGCGTCGGCCTTCAACGGGACCTGGCGTTCCACGTCGGCCAGACCGAGCACTGACTCGTAGGCGGTCTCGCCGTCTCGGGCGACAGCGATCTGGGCGCAAGGGATGCGGCCTGGGCCGACGTACTTCGCTTGGATGAAGCGCTCGATCCGCTCCAGCCGATCTTTTGAAAAGCCCAGGGACTTGGCCTTGCTCATGGACGACGCCTCCGATTGCGCCGACCATTTGGTCTTGCCTTCCGCGCGGTCGCAAGCCTGACCCTTGGACCGGGAGATTCCACCATGCAGACCGTCAGCACCGAAGTCCGCGGCCGGACGCTTATCGTGACCATCGAGCGGCCTGCGTCCCGCAACGCCGTGGACGGCCCGACCGCGCAGCAGCTCTACGACGCCTTCAAGGTCTTCGACGCCGACGGCGCCCTGGACGTCGCTGTCCTGCAGGGGCGCGGCGGCACGTTCTGCGCGGGTGCGGATCTCAAGGGCGTCGCGGAGGGGCGCGGCAATCCTGTGCATCGCGATGGCGATCTGGGGCCGATGGGCTGCACCCGCCTGGCGCTCGGCAAACCGGTGATCGCCGCCGTCGAGGGCCACGCAGTGGCCGGCGGCCTGGAAGTGGCCTGCTGGGCCGACCTGCGCGTCGCGGCCGAGGGGGCGGTGTTCGGCGTCTTCTGCCGCCGCTTCGGCGTGCCGTTGATCGACCTTGGGACGGTGCGCCTGCCCAGGCTGATCGGGGCCTCGCGGGCCATGGACCTTATCCTCACCGGCCGCCCAGTGGAGGCCCAGGAAGCCTTCGACATCGGTCTTGCCAACCGCCTCGCGCCTAAGGGCCAGGCGCTGGCGGCGGCCCTGGAGCTCGCAAGCCAGCTTTCCGCCTTCCCCCAACTCTGCATGCGGAACGACCGGCTCTCAGCGCTTGGCCAATGGTCGCTCGACTGGGACCAGGCGACGGCCGCCGAGATCGCGCTCGGGATGGCTACCCTGCGCTCCGGCCAGGCGCAGGAAGGCGCCGCCCGCTTCGCCGCCGGGGAGGGCCGCGGCGGCAAGTTCTGAGCGCACGCGCACTGCGAGCGTTGCGCTATTCGAACAAGCGTTTGATAATGCCGGCAAGGCGGAAAAACATACCGTCGTTTCTAACGAGCGCAACGCTAGGGAGAACGCCATGGCTTGGGATTTTGAGACCGACCCGGAGTTCCAGGGGAAGCTCGACTGGATCGAGGACTTCATGCGCGAAGAGGTCGAGCCACTCTCCTATCTCGGCATGGCGGTCTATGGCCCGCTCGGCCGCGAGAAGTTCATCAAGCCGCTGCAGCAGAAGGTGCGCGACCAGGGCCTATGGGCCTGCCACCTGGGTCCCGAGCTTGGCGGCCAGGGCTATGGGCAACTGAAGCTCGGCCTGATGAACGAGAAGCTGGGCCGCAATGGCCTCGCCCCCACGGTTTTCGGCTGCCAGGCGCCTGACAGCGGCAACGCCGAGATCATCGCCCACTACGGCACCGACGCTCAGAAGGAGAAGTACCTCTGGCCGCTGCTGAACGGCGAGATCCGCTCGGCCTTCTCAATGTCCGAGCCCACAGGCGGCTCCGACCCGCTGACCTTCAAGACCCGCGCGGTGCTGGACGGCGACGAGTGGGTGATCAACGGCGAGAAATGGTTCTCGACCAATGCCAGGTATTCCAAGGTTCTGGTGCTCTATGCGGTCACCGATCCCGACGCCAAGGACCCCTACCGGCGCACGTCGATCTTCCTGGTGCCCACCGACACGCCTGGGGTCGAGATCGTCCGCAATGTCGCGGTTGGCGGCGGCGGGGAGATTGGCGGCGGGAATGAGGGCTACGTCCGCTACACCAATGTGCGGCTCCCCTATGACGCCCTGCTGGGCGAGCGCGGCGCGGCCTTTGTGATCGCCCAGGTGCGCCTAGGCGGCGGCCGCGTGCACCACGCCATGCGCACGGTCGGCGCCTGCAAGAACGCGCTCGACTTGATGTGCCAGCGCGCAGTCTCGCGCACGACCCGCGACGGCAAGCTCGCCGACCTGCAGATGGTGCAGTCCGACATCGCCGAGAGCTGGATTGCGCTGGAGAGCTTCCGGCTGATGGTGCTGCGCACCGCCTGGCTGATCGACAAGCACAAGGACTACCAGATGGTCCGCAAGGACATCGCCGCCATCAAGGTGATGATGCCCAAGGTCTACAATGACATCGCCACCAAGGCCGCGCACCTGCACGGCGCGCTGGGGGTCTCCAACGAGATGCCGTTCATGCACATGGTGACCTCGAGCCTGGTCATGGGCATCGCCGATGGTCCGACCGAGGTCCACAAGGTCACCGTCGCCAAGCAAGTCCTGAAGGACTACCGCCCCGACAATGACCTTTTCCCCGCCTACCACATTCCCAAGCTGCGCGAGGCGGCCCACGAGAAGTACGCCAAGGAACTCGGGGAGTTGAAGGAAGCCTACGCTGAGCGCCGCGAGAAGGCCCCGGCCTAGAGCGGTTGCTTTTCGTGTAAACCAGGTGTCATCCCGGAAGCCGCCTGAGCGGCTGTCCGGGACCCATAGACGCCGGCCCCTCCAGAGAGGATGGCGACGATGGGGCCCGGTATTCGCTGCGCGAAACCGGGATGACAGACATATTTGGAGTTAGACCACAGTGCCCGAGTCCACCTGGCCCGTGATGACCATAGCCGAGGCCCACGCCAGGCTGACCGCGCCGGGCGAACGCTTCGAGATCGAGGAGATCCCGATCCGTGGGATCGCGACGAAGGTCTGGAAGCACGCGCCGCCGACTCTGCGCGACGTGTTCCTCAACGCCCGCAGCTTCCCGGATCGCGAGTTCCTGGTCTACGACGACGACCGCGCCACCTACGAGGCCTTCGCCCGCGCCACGATCACGCTCGCACGCCGGCTCCAGGCCGACGGCGTGCGGAAGGGGGACCGGGTCGCGGTGATCATGCGCAACCTGCCGGAGTGGCCGGTCGCGTTCTTCGCGGGCGTGCTCGCGGGCGCCATCGTCACGCCGCTGAACGCTTGGTGGACTGGCCCGGAACTTGAGTACGGCCTCGCCGATTCCGGGGCCAAGGTCGCCATCGTCGACGACGAACGTCTCGTCAGGATCGCCGATGATCTCGACAAGCTGGGCGCCCTGCAGTGCGTCTATGTTTCGAGGCTCGCCGAAGCGTCGATGCACCCTAAAGTGGCGAGGCTCGAAGACGTCATCGGCCCGGTGAGCAGCTGGAAGGACCTGCCCGATCTGCCGCTGCCCGATGTCGAACTCGGGCCCGAGGACGACGCCACCATCCTCTACACGTCGGGGACGACCGGCAGGCCCAAGGGCGCGCTCGGCACCCACCGCAACATGACCTCGAACATCGGAGCCGGCGGCATCTCGGCCGTGCGGAACTTCCTGCGGGCGGGCGAGCCGCTGCCCGAGAGCGATCCGCACAAGCTGCCGCAGCGGGTGACACTACTGGTCGTGCCGTTCTTCCATGCCACCGGGCTCTCGGCGACGCTCGGGCCGACGATGAACGCCGGCGGCAAGATCGTGCTGATGCGTCGCTGGGACGCCGAGCCCGCCATGCGGCTCATCGAGCGCGAGAAGGTGAGTTCGACGGGCGGCGTGCCGACCATCGCCTGGCAGCTGATCGAACATCCGGCGCGTGCGCAGTACGACCTCTCGTCGTTGGTGGCGGTGACCTACGGTGGCGCGCCTTCGGCGCCGGAGCTGGTGCGCAAGATCAAGGAGACCTTCCCGGCCTCGTCCGCCGGCAACGGCTGGGGGATGACGGAAACCAGCGCCACCGCCACCGGCAACGGCGCCGAGGATTACGAGCGTAAGCCTGACAGCTGCGGC
>DASXKT010000165.1:0-9859 GCA_036496685.1 Phenylobacterium sp. | reverse complement strand
TCCCGAGCGCATCCAGCCCTTGATCTACCTCAACCCCCAGGTGGTCGAGGTGGAGAGCCTAGACGGCGATGGCGCGCCCTGGATCAACACACCAGAGCCCGGCAAGAAGACGATCAGGACCTTCGTCAACACCTTCGACGTCGATCCCAGGCCCGGAGCGGTGACCTTGCCGGTCGACTATCCGGAGTCCGTCCGGCTGGCCCTGCTCGAACCCTACGCCGTCGTGATCGACAAGACCGCCCAGGCGACGCTTGGCACCCACCTGGGTGGGACGGCCACACTGGGCGGCAAGACCGTCCATGTTCGGGCGCTCCTGGAGAACTATGCGAACGTAAATCAGCCCGTCGTCTACATGTCGCGGGACACCATGCGGCTCCTTGGCATGGGACCGAAGAACGGCAAGACCGGCCCGCTGATGGTGCGCCTGCGTGACCCGTCCCAGGCGCTCGTGGTGCGCGACCAGCTGAACGCCGTCTCCAAGGGCGCCTACAAGGCCTGGAGCAAGCCCGACCTCGCCGCGGCCAATCGCAAGGCCCTGATGGGCGAGCAGATCATCGGCATCTTCCTCGGCTTCTCGCTGTTCCTCGGCCTGCTGATCGGCGTCGGCATCACCTCGCAGACCCTGCGCGGCGCCATCCTCGCCAGCATCAAGGAATTCGCCAGCTTGCGGGCGCTTGGCGTCTCGATGCGCTCGCTGAGCATGATCGTCCTTGAGCTCTCCATCTGGGTCGGGGTCGCGGGGTTGATCGCCACGGCCATCTTCACCTTCGGCGTCTACCTGCTCGCCACCCGGTTCAACATGCCGATGGGCTTCCCCCTGCCCTGGGTGATCACGGTGGTTATCCTCCTCAGCATCATCTCGGTCCTCTCGGGGCTCTTCTCCCTGGGCGTCCTGAAGAAGAGCCAACCTGCGGACCTGCTGCGATGAACTCTCAAACGCCCCTGGCCGCCGCTCCGCCTGCCCTGGTCGCAAAAGGCCTCGTCAAGCGCTTCAAGACCGGGCGCACCCACATCGAGGTCCTGAAGTCGGTCGACTTCGAGGCCCTGCATGGCGAGGTGACCATGGTCATGGGCCCCTCGGGGTCCGGCAAGTCGACGCTGATCGCGGCGCTGTCCGGGTTGCTGAAGCCCGACTCCGGCCAGGTCAACGCCATGGGCGAGGACCTGTGGAGCTACCGGCCGAGCCGCATCGACCGCTTCCGGCTCGACCACTGCGGCTTCATCTTCCAGGGCTTCAACCTGTTCCCGGCGCTGACTGCGCTGCAGCAGGTCGAGATCATCCTCAAGTACAAGGGCATCCCCCGCTCCGAGGCGCGCGAGAAGGCCGCCACCGCGCTGACGGAAGTGGGCCTCGAGATGCGCATGAACTCGCGGCCGGCCGAGATGTCCGGCGGCGAGAAGCAGCGGGTGGCCATCGCCCGGGCCATCGCCAAGGACCCGCAGCTGCTGTTCGCCGACGAGCCCACCAGCGCGCTCGACGGCGAGAATGGCAAGGTGGTGATCAAGCTCCTGCAGCGGGCCGCCAAGTCGTTCGGCGCCGCGGTGATCTGCGTGACCCACGACCCGCGGCTGGAAGGCTACGCCGACCGCGTCATCCACATTGAAGACGGCCGCATCCTCGACGACCGCCGCGTCGTCCTGGCTAGCGCCGCCGACCCCAGCCATCACCAACCCGCCTTCGCCCACTCCGAGCGTGTCGGGGCCTAAGGACAAAGTCATGCTCGCGTTCGCTCGCAACCGTATCGTCTGGATCGTCATCGTCCTGGTCGTCGCGCTGGCCGGCGGGGGGATGTTCCTGTCGACCCAGGCCAAGACCAAGAAGGCCCAGGAGGCAAAGGCGGCCGCGGCCAGCGCGCCGAAGAGCCCCTACGTGGCGATCGCCAACGGCAAGGCCGACGTGGAAGGTGGCGTGATCCAGGTCGCCGCCCGCACCTCTGGCGTCGTGCGCGAGGTGCTCGTGCAGGAAGGCGACGACGTCACCAAGGGCCAGGTGCTCGCGCGCCTGGAAGACGACGAACCGCGACTGCAGGCCGACAGCGCCGCGGCCGACATGCGCCAGGCTGAGGCCCAGATCCCCGTGCTGCAGGTCCAGCTCTCCACCGCCAAGCGCGAGCTCTCGCGGCTCCAGGGTCTGGTCGCCACCAACTTCGTCGCAGGCCAGAGGGTCGACCAGGCCCAGGACGCCGTGCGCCAGGCCGAGGCCGGGATCGCCGCCCAGCAGGCAGCCATCGGCGCCTCGAAGGCCAAATACAACCAGGCCCGCTACAATCAGGAGCTCACCATCATCCGCGCGCCGGCCGATGGCCGCATCGTGCGCCGCTACGCCAATCCAGGCGCCGGCGCCTCGACACTCAACGTCTCCAACATGTTCGACCTGGAGCCCAGGGCCAACCGCATCGTCCGCGCCGAGATCTCCGAAAGCGCCCTGCCCTTCGTGGTCATCGGCCAGAACGTACAGCTCTCGCCGGAGAGCGATCCCGGCAAGGTCATCGCCGGCAAGGTGCTGCGCCGCGCGGCCGTGTTCGGCGCCCGCAAGCTGCAGTCCGACGACCCCACTGAACGCACCGACGAACGCGTGGTCGAGGTCGTGGTGGCCACCGACGGCTCCCCCTTCCTGATCGGCCAGCGTGTGCTGGTGAAGTTCATGCGCACCCAGCAGCAGGCGCGAGCGAACACCCCGGCGGTGGGCTGATCGATTTCGCGGACGGTAGGGGTCCTTGACGCGCCTTGGCTCTCGCCGCACAAGGCCCGCCGAATTCGCGACACCAGATCAGAGGACTTCCCCATGGCGGACATCCGCTTCGACGGCAAAGTGGCCATCGTCACCGGCGCGGGCGGCGGGCTCGGCCGCCAGCACGCCCTCGAACTCGCCCGTCGCGGCGCCAAGGTCGTGGTCAATGACCTGGGCGGGTCCATGGACGGCTCGGGCGGCGGATCGGATGCGGCCAACAAGGTCGTCGAGGAGATCAAGGCGCTGGGCGGAGAAGCGATCGCCAACGGCTCCTCGGTGACCGACGACGCCGGCGTCGCCCTGATGGTCAAGCACGCCATGGATGCCTGGGGCCGCATCGACGTCCTGGTCGCCAACGCCGGGGTGCTTCGCGACAAGACCTTCTCCAAGATGGAGATCGCCGACTTCGAGTTCGTGCTCGGCGTCCACTTGATGGGCACGGTGAAGCCCGCCAAGGCGGTCTGGGAGATCATGCGCGAGCAGAACTACGGGCGGATCGTCTGCACCACTTCCTCGTCCGGCCTCTACGGCAACTTCGGCCAGTCAAACTACGGCGCCGCCAAGCTCGGCATCATCGGCTTCATGAACACGCTGAAGCTCGAGGGCCAGAAGAACAACGTCCACGTCAACGCGATCGCCCCGGTGGCCGCCACCCGGATGACCGAGAACCTGATGCCCCCCGCCATCCTCGAGCGCTTGAAGCCCGAGTACGTCACGCCTGGCGTCGTCTTCCTGTGCTCGGAAGAGGCGCCCACCGGCTGCATCCTGACTGCTGGCGCCGGCGCCTTTGCGCTGGCCCGCATCGTCGAGACCGAGGGTGTCTACCTCGGCGAGGGCGGCCTTTCGGTCGAGGAAGTCCGCGACAACTGGGCGAAGATCACTGATCCGGAGGGCCAGCAGGCCTACCAGGCTGGCGGCGAGCAATCCGGTAAGTTTTTCCGCAAGATGCAGGGCGGCTGACCGGTCGTCACCGATCGGCATTACGCCGAATATACTTGCGCGTCCGGAGTTGAGCGCGGCTAACCTTGACGCCTGATCGCGCCCGTCAGAGGCGCGACAAGACGTGGAGGTTACGGGTGTCCAAGGCCAAAACGTCGGCGGCTGCGCCGGCGCAGCTGTCCCTGCTATCCGTCCTGATCTTCGCCTGCGCCTACATGCCGTTCGCGGCGCTGCAGACCTCTGTGGCCGTCCAGGTGCCGCGGTTTTTCGCGGGCCACCTGGGCCTGGGCCTGGCGGCCGGGACCGTCTTCGGTCTCGTAAGGCTGATCGATATCCCGCTGGATCCCGCCCTCGGCCTGATGATGGACCGCACCCGGACCGGCGTGGGCCGCTTCCGGCCGTGGATGATCGGCGGCGCGCCGGTGCTGATGCTGGCGGTCTACAAGCTCTACCAGGCGCCCATCGGGGTCGATCGCAGCTACCTCCTGCTGTGGCTGCTGATCATGTACCTCGGCATGTCGATGCTGCTGCTGGCCGCCAACTCCTGGGCCTCCACGCTGGCGACGACCTACCAGCAACGCTCGCGCATCTTTGGCGCCATGGCCGGTCTCGGCACCGTGGGCGCCATCGCCATCCTGGTGATCCCCATCGTCGTCGCAAAACAAGGTGGCGGGGACGCCGACGGCATACGCGCCGTGGGCTGGTTCCTCTTTGCGCTCGCGCCCGTGGCCATCGCGATCACAGCCTTCCCGACGCGAGAGCCGCTCAACAAGGTCGCCGCCGCGCACACCTTCTCGCTTCGAGACTACGGCGCGCTGCTGGCGCGGCCGAATGTCCTTCGCCTGTTGGCCGCGGACTTCTTCGTGATCCTCGGCCCGGGCTGGATGAGCGCCCTCTACCTCTTCTTCTTCAAGGACAGCCGCGGCTTCTCCATCACCGAGGCCAATGCGCTGCTGGTCATCTATATCGCCGCCGGCCTGATCGGGGCGCCGGCCACCGCCTGGCTCGCCAACCGGCTCAACAAGCATCGCGCGCTGATCGTCACCACGACCGGCTATTCGCTGATGCTCATCGTCATCTTCCTATCGCCGAAGGCCAGCGTCGCCATCGCTGCGCCGGCGATGTTCGTGGCCGGCGCTCTGGCGGCTGGAACGATCGTGATGATCCGCTCGATCACCGCCGACATCGGCGACGAGATCCGGCTGGAGAAGGGCCGACACGAGATCGGTCTGCTCTACGCCCTGACCAGCGGCACCACCAAGGCCGCGGGCGCCCTGGCGATCACCCTCACCTTCTGGGTGCTCGGCCTGGTCGGCTACAATCCTGCGGAGGGCGCCCACAACGGCCCTGACCAGATCCGCGGGCTTGAGCTCGCCTACGCCATCGGGCCGATCGTCTTCGTGATGCTGGGGGGCGCCTGCTTCCTCGGCTACAAGCTGACCGCCGACCGCCACGCCCAGATCCGCCGCGAACTCGACGAGCGCGACGGCCTCTATAGCGAGAGCCCGATCGTCGAGAGCGTCACCAGCGAGCCGGGCGAAGTGGCGGCCGAGTAACAGCGGCGTTGCCGCTGCGGAAAGCGCTTGCGTCAGCGGCGTCTGCAAGCTCTCCTGTCCACATAACCGCCCCGGCAGAGGGCGACCTATTTATATTGGGAGACGTCCAGTGACATCAGCCACCGCGGCCCTGGCGGGCCGCCTTTCGCTGCCTCGACTGCTAGCCTTTTCCCTCGGCAGCATCCCGGCCTACATGCTGATCTCGATGACGGGCGTCTATCTGCCGCCCTTCTACGCCGGCAAGATGGGCCTCTCGCTGACGGCCATCGGCGCCACGATCGGCCTGCTGCGCCTGACCGACCTGGGGCTCGACCTGGTCCTCGGCTGGCTGATGGACAAGACCCGCACGCCCATGGGGCGCTACCGCCCCTGGTACCTCGCGGGCCTGCCGGTGCTTTGGCTGGCCATCTACAAGGTGTTCAACCCGCCGGCCGACGTGGACACGGTCTATCTCTTCGTCTGGTACATCCTGCTTTACGTCGCCTATTCGCTGCTGGTGCTGGGGCACTCAGCCTGGGCCGCCACGATCAGCGGCAGCTACCACGAGCGCTCGCGCATCTTCGGCTGGATGCTGGGGATGGGCGTGTTCGGGTCCTCGTTCATCAACGCGCTTCCGCTGTTCACCCACGGTCGGATCAAGCCCGCCGACCCCACGAGCATTCCGACCATCGGCTGGATCATCATGGCCATCAGCACGGTCTGCGTGCTTGCGGCCTTGCTGTCGGCGCCGGAGCGCCAGACGCACACCGCCAAGGAACGTGCGACGCTCAAGGACTACTCGGCGGTGTTCACCAATCCGTCGATGCTGCGGCTGCTGCTTGCGGACCTGTTCCTCGTGCTGGGACCGGGCGCCAGCGCCCCCATCTACGTATTCTTCTTCCACGAAGCGAAGGGCTTCTCCCCCGCCGACGTGGGCCTGCTGCTGATCCCCTACACTGCCGCCGGGATCGTCGGTGCGCCGGTCTGGGCGTGGGTCGCCCAGCGGATCGGCAAGCACCGCACCGTGCAACTTGCCGGTCTCGGCTACGCCATCTTCCAGACGATCCTGATGCTGGTCCCGGCCGGAATGTTCTGGGCGACCGCGCTCAGCATGTTCAGTGTCGGCTTCTGCGGGTCGGCCTTCATCGTGCTGATCCGCGCCATGGTGGCCGACGTAGCCGACGAACTGCGGCTCAACACCGGGCAGGAACGGTCCGGCGTGCTCTACGCGCTCGTGACTCTCACCCAGAAGCTCGGCTCATCGCTGGCGGTGACGATCATCTATCCGATCCTCGACGCGGTCGGCTTCGTCGCCAAGCCGGGCTATCACAACTCACCCGAAGCCATCCGGGGGTTGGAGGCCTGCTACGTCTTCGCCCCGATCATCCTGGTGATCGTGGGGTCGGCCTGTCTGATCGGCTACAAGCTCGACGCCAAGCGGCAGGGCGAGATACGCACGGCGCTCGACGAACTTGCCGCCCGCGATTTCGCCGCCTCCGCCGAGGTGCTCGGCGGCCCCGGCGAGACGGTGGCTCCGGCGCAATAGCTCAGCTGAGCTTTTTCGCCATCTCGATGAACACCTGGGCCGCGGCGCTATCCGGCGCCGTGGCGACCAGGGGCCGGCCGTCGTCGCCGGCCTGACGCAGCGGGACGTCGATCGGCACCTGGCCCAGCAGGGGCACGCCCAGCGCCTGCGCCTCCTTGGCCGCGCCGCCCTCGCCGAAGATCGGGATGCGCGCACCGGTGATCGGATCGGCGAACCAGGCCATGTTCTCCACCACGCCCAGGATCGAGGCGCCGGTCTTGCGGAACATGGTGGCCGCGCGCCGGGCGTCGATCAGCGCTATCTCCTGCGGCGTCGAGACGATCACCACACCGTCGAGCTGCAGGCGCTGAACCAGCGTCAGCTGGATGTCGCCGGTGCCCGGCGGCAGGTCGACGATCAGCACATCGAGCGGATCCTCGGCCGTTCCCCAGACGCTGTTCATCAGCGTGCGAAGCGCCGACGAGGCCATCGGTCCGCGCCAGATGTTGGCCGTTCCGTCCTCGACGATGAAGCCGATCGACATCACCTTCACACCAAACGCGATGAGCGGGATGAGGCGCTTCTCGGCGTCGAACTCGGGCTCATCCTTGATGCCCATCATGTGCGGCGCCGAGGGCCCATAGATGTCGGCGTCCAGAAGGCCGGCGCGTAGGCCGAGATGCGCGAAGGCCGCGGCGAGGTTCACCGCCACCGTCGACTTGCCGACGCCGCCCTTGCCGCTGGCGATCGCGATCACCTTGCCGACGAAGGCCGGGCGCACGGCTTCGGCCATGGGCGAGAGCCTGGCTTGCGGATCCTCCTGCACGCGGGCGGTCGTGCGTCGCGGCGTGACCTTCAGCGGCGCCGCCGCATGCTCGGCCGTCAGCACGACCTGGGCGGCGCCCACGCCCGGGACCGCGGCCAGGGCGCGTTCTGCTGCGTCGCGCACGGGGGCGTAGAGCGCGGTCTCGGAGGCCGGAACTTCGAGCATGAACGCCGCTTTGCCGCCGCGGATCGTCAGGCCGCGGACCAGCCCCGCCGTTGTCAATCCCTGCCCCGAACGCGGGTCACGAACGGCGTCCAGCGCCGCCAGAATGGCGCCTCTGTCGGGGGCGGTCTCTTCGCTCATGGCGCCTTAAGCTTGCTTTGACCCCGGTTGGGTCTCATATCCGCAGGGACAGCGGGTTTACACGTCCGTTGCGCCTGGATCGACAACAACAAAGCTTAAAGTAAAGACCGACCCGGCACATGCCCTGGAACGACAACGCCAATCCTGGGCCCTGGGGCTCCCCGCCTTCGGGCGACGACGGCGGGCGCAGGGATGCGCCCCAGCGCCGTCCTCAAGGCAATGGAGGCGGCCCGCGGGGCCCGAGGGGTCCGAACGGCCCTGACCTCGGCGCAGGTCTCGACCGGCTGACGCAGCGACTGCGCGGCATGTTCGGCGGCGGTCCGGGCGGCGGCGTCCGGCCGGGCGCGATCGCGGCGATCGCCGGCGCGGTCTTCGCTCTCTGGGCGCTCTCCGGCCTCTATGTGGTCCAGCCCAACGAAGAAGCCGTGGTCACCACCTTCGGCGCCTATTCGCGCTCCGAGGCCCCGGGCCTGCGCTATCACCTGCCCGCCCCCATCGAGGACGTCGAGAAGGTGCCGGTGACCTCGCTGAGCCGCATCGACATCGGCGGCACAGGCACGGCGGATGGCGACATCCCGCAGGAAAGCCTGATGCTGACCAGCGATGAGAACATCATCGACCTGAACTTCAGCGTCACCTGGCGGATCGCCGACGCCTCGCGCTACCTGTTCTCGACCCGCAATCCGGAGGAGGCCGTGAAGGCCGTCGCCGAGAGCGCCATGCGAGAGGTGATCGGCAAGACGCCGCTCGACCAAATCCTCACCACCGGCCGCGGCCAGGTGCAGTTGCAGACCGCCGACCTGATGCGCAGAACGCTGGATTCCTGGGGCGCCGGCGTCAGCATCGTCGAGGTGCAGATCCGCGGCGTGAACCCGCCGCAGGAAGTAGTCGCCGCCTTCCGCGACGTCCTGAGCGCCGACCAGGATCGCGCCTCGGCGGTGAACGAGGCCGACGCCTACCGCAACCGCGTCGTCGCCGAAGCCAAGGGCGACGCCGCCAAGATCGTGCAGTCGGCGCAGGGCTATCGCGAACAGGCCGTGCGCACCGCCACCGGCGACGCCGCCCGCTTCAACTCGATCTACAACGAGTACAAGCGTGCGCCCGAAGCCACCCGCCAACGGCTCTACCTGGAAACCATGGAGCGGGTGCTGGCGCGCTCCAACAAGGTGGTCATCTCGGGCAAGGGCGTGACCGCCCCGGTGATCCTGCCGCCCGACGTGTTCAGACCGCGGACAGGACCCGCCGCCGCAGTGGCCGCGCCGCCGCCCGCCGCGGCCGACGCCACGCCGCCCGCGCCGACGCAACGCGGAGCCACCCAATGACCCGCAGCCCGCTAATATTCTTCGCCATCCTGGGGTTCGTCGCCCTCGTCGTCCTGGCCAACAGCCTGTTCGTGGTCGAGCAGCGCCAGCAGGCGATCGTCCTTCGCTTCGGCCAGCCGGTCCGGGTGATCCATGCGCCGGGCCAGCCGGGCGCCGGGCTCAACTTCAAACAGCCGTTCGTGGAGAACGTGGTCAAGTTCGACCGACGCAATCTGGCGCTCGAGGCCGACCAGGAAGAGGTCATCTCCGCCGACCAGAAGCGGCTCGTGGTTGACGCCTTCCTCCGCTACCGGATCTCCGATCCGCTGCAGTACTACCGCACCCTGCGTGACGAGCGGACCGCCCAAGACCGCCTCGAGCGTCTGGTGAACTCCTCGCTCCGCGAAGTGCTGGGCCAGATCAACCAGTCGGACATCATCTCCGGCCAGCGCGACCGGCTGATGCGCCAGTCCAAGCTCGACGTATCGCGTCGCGCCAAGGAATCGCGGCTGGGCATCGAGATCATCGACTTCCGCATCAAGCGGGCCGATCTGCCGTCCGCCAACCAGGCCTCGGTCTATCGGCGCATGCAGACCCAACGCCAGCAGATCGCCGCCCAATACCGCGCCCAAGGCGAGCAGCAGAAGCGCGAGATCATCGCCAGCGCCGACAAGGAAGTGGCCATCACCATCGCCACCG
>DASXKT010000164.1:0-1509 GCA_036496685.1 Phenylobacterium sp. | reverse complement strand
AGGTCGTTGATCCGTTGCAGATCAGCTTCCGCGCGCTTGGCGTCGGTGACGTCGTAGCCGACGCCGATGTAGCCTGCGAGCTCGCCGCTCGGCAGGTAGCGCCGCTGGGACACCGAGCGGATCCACTGATAGTCCCCGTTGCTCCGACGGTAGCGCGCCTCCCAGACGAAGTCCGCGCCGCTGGCTTCGGCGGCCTGCTCGTCGGCGGCGATGCGCGCAAGATCGTCGGGATGGATGAGGCTGCGCCAATCGAAGGCGAGGGCCTCTTCGTAGTCGAGACCGAGGAACTCCAGGTAAGCGCGGTTGGCGAACTCCCGAGATCCGTCGAGCTTGGAAACCCACATGAGCACCGGGGCGCTGTCGGCGAGATTGCGGAACCGCGCCTCCGTGGCCGCGAGGTTCGCCTTCACCTTCGCTTCGGCCGCAGTCGCTTCGTCAAGCCGAAGCAGCGCCTCGCGCAGGCCCGCGGCGACGAGCACCGTAGCCGCGCCCGAAAGGCCGAACTGAGCGATCACCGCATCCCGGGAAATCGTCGCGGCGACCGTGGTGGCGCCGAGCGCGCCGATGACCATTGTGATCAGCAATGAGCCCCAGCCCCAGCGCGGGCCCGCATAGAGGGTCGCCACGATGAAGGCCGGGAAATAGGTCGCCGAGAGGCTGGTGGCATTGTCGAAGCCCAGCAGCAGCCCGCGGATGAGCACGGCGCCTGCGAAGGCCGTCAGGGTGATCAAGGCGGCGCGCCACAGGGGCGGCGAGCGCCTCGGAACGAATCTCAGCGGCCACTCGGATGGCGTCATTCGAAGCGATCCCGGCACAAAGCCTGCAAGCGCGGCCAGCCGGAACCAGAATGGGAGTGCTGGTGGCGAGGCGCAACCGGGGATATGACCCTGGGCCGCCCACGCTGGGATGTTGCTCTCTGCGTTCCGGCGCCGCTTGGGCGTTTTTTGGCCGGTTTGCGGCCTAACCGTCGCCTCCTGGCCGCCTTACCGGTCGGGGCGCGTGCAAGGGCAGGGATAGGGAAGGCGAGATCCCAAGACTGTTCGACATATGGCGCCGCGTCGGCCTGGCGACGGCGATGGCGTTCGCCGCACTCGGGGCCTGCGCGCCCGCGGCGAAGCACGCTGGCGCCGTGGACGCGCGGGTTCTCACCGCCCGCGGGCTTTCCGATCCGGCCTTGCTCTCGGCTACCGCCGCATTCGACCCGGCCACCTTGGAGCTTGCCCGGCGGCACGACCCCGGTAGCCGCCACGCGGACCTCTGGGGACGGCCGCTGGGTTGGGGCAACCTCGACATGCGTCAGGTTCCCGATCTGGGTTTCTCTACGCAGGAAGGCGAGGGGGCCGTCGCAGTGAACAACCTGCGTCCGTTTGCGGGCCTCCCGATCCGGCCCATGCGCCCATTCGTTCTGAAGGCCGACGCCGACGACAGCGCCCGCGCGCTCCACTGCATGACCCAGGCGGTCTATTACGAAGCCGCCCGCGAACCCGTGCGGGGTCAGCAGGCGGTCGC
>DASXKT010000163.1:0-8752 GCA_036496685.1 Phenylobacterium sp. | reverse complement strand
GCAGGGTCATGATCTGCACCGCGTCGGCCTGCGGGCCGCGGTCGAGGTCCATGACCAGGGACACGTGCTCCAGATAGGCCTGCAGGTTCTCGAAGTTGCCCATCGACTGGACGAGCTCCTTCAGGTTTTCGAGCCGGGTCTGGGCGGTCGGGCTTTTGTCGAGGCGAAGGGCGTCGGTGTAGCCGCTCTCCTCCAGCACAGCCTCCATCAGCCGCGGATGAGCGGTGCGCTCGGCCTCCGCTCGCCAGCGATCGAGGTCACGTAGGAAGTTGGCCAGCGAGGTTCGTGTGCGCGCAGCGAGTTCATCGGTCAGCACGACCTGGCGCGCGGCGGCCACTGCAGGGATACCGCCCAGCCTCGCCACCTGCAGCAGCTTCTGGACTGTGGTGTCGCCGATCCCGCGCTTGGGGGTGTTGACGATCCGCTCGAAGGCGAGGTCGTCGTCAGGCGATTGGATCAGCCGCAGGTAGGCGTGAGCGTCGCGGATTTCGGCCCGCTCGAAGAACCGGGGGCCGCCGACCACCGTGTATGGGATCTGCAAGAGCACGAACCGCTCTTCGAAGGCGCGCATCTGGAACGAGGCGCGCACCAGGATCGCCATATCGCGGTACCGACGAGGGTTCCGATCCGTAGAGCCCTTCTTGGCGCGCTCGATCTCGTCGGCGACCATCCGGCTCTCGGCCTCGCCGTCCCAGACCCCGCGAACCACGACCTTCTCGCCGCCCTGGGCCTCGGTCCACAGAGTCTTGCCGAGCCGGCTCTTGTTGGCGGCGATGAGGCCAGACGCGGCGGCCAGGATGTGGCTGGTGGAGCGGTAGTTGCGTTCGAGCCGGATCACCTTGGCGCCCGGGAAGTCGCGCTCGAACCTGAGGATATTGTCCACCTCGGCGCCCCGCCAGCCGTAGATCGACTGGTCGTCGTCGCCCACGCAGCAGACGTTCTGCCGCTTCTGAGCCAGCAGCCTCAGCCATAGGTACTGCGCGACGTTCGTGTCCTGGTACTCGTCGACCAGCAGGTAGCGGAAGCGGTCGTGGAATTCGGCCAGCACGTCGGGATTGGAGGTAAAGATCGTCAGGTTGTGCAGCAGGAGGTCGCCGAAGTCGCAGGCGTTCAGCACCCGCAACCGCTCCTGATAGAGCCGGTAGAGCGCCTGCCCCCGGCCGTTGGCGAAATGGGCGCTCTCGGTCGGCGGGACCTGGTCCGGACGCCAGCCCAGGTTCTTCCAGTGGTCGATCATCCCGGCCAGCATCTTGGCCGGCCAGCGCTTGGCGTCGACGTTCTCGGCCTCCAGAACCTGCTTGAGAAGACGCTCCTGATCGTCGTCGTCGAGGATGGTGTAGTTCGACTTCAGCCCCACCAGCTCAGCGTGCCGGCGCAGGATCTGGGCAGCCACCGAGTGGAAGGTGCCGAGCCAGCGAAGCCCTTCCGCCTGCGGCCCGATGATCCCGGTGATCCGCTCGCGCATCTCGCGCGCGGCCTTGTTGGTGAAGGTGACGACCAGCAGCTCCCACGGCCGCGCCTTGCCGGAGGCGAGGATGTGGGCCAGCCGCGTCGTCAGAACCCGCGTCTTCCCGGTGCCGGCGCCGGCCAGCACCAGCACGGGCCCTTCGGTTGCCTCGACCGCCGCCCGCTGCTCGGGGTTCAGGCCGTCGAGATAGTCGGTCGGTCGCGCATCCACGCGCGCCAGATCGCTGACCCGCTGAACGGGTGCGTCGAAGGGAGAGTCGGGGGCAGACATCGGCGACGATGTAACACTCGGGAGCCGACGCCGCCACGTTCGTGATGTGTTCTGCGGGCGCATGCCGCGTCGTGGTGTGCGGTTTGACATCAATTCGATGTTTAGCTAATCATCATTCCATGAACGCGGTGTTCAAAGCCCTGTCCGACCCGACACGCCGCCACGTCCTGGAGCTGCTCCGGGACCGGCCGATGACAGCGGGCGAGCTTTCGGACCATTTCCCGGTGTCCAAACCCACCATGTCCGCCCACTTCGCCGTGCTGCGCGAGGCCGACCTGGTCGACGTCCGGAAGTCCGGTAAGGCCGTGATCTATCGCCTGAAGCTGTCGGTGCTGGAGGATGCGCTGCTCGGCTTCGTCGGAGCGTTCAGCGCCGTCGCCGGCTCCGCCGGGTCGGCAAAGACCGCAGTGTCCCAGCTGCCTGAGGAAAGCACGCCATGATCCACCGCAACCTGACCATCGCCCTGATCGCGGCCGGCATCTATCTTGGCGGGGCGTTCGCCCTGAAGGCCGCTGAGCACGCAGGCGCCATTTCGCATGCGACCACAATACGGGCTTATGCGGTGTTCACCGGCTTGGCGCTGGCGGTCTACGGCAACTTCCTGCCGAAGAGCATTGGACGCCTGCGCAGTCCGGTCGCCGACATGCGCATGCAATCAGTGCTGCGGGTCAGTGGCTGGGCGTTCATGCTGGGCGGCATCGGGTACGCGTTGACCTCGCTCTTCACGCTGTCGAGCGCGATCCCGATCGCGTTGCTGGCATCGGCGACGGCCTACGTCCTCGGCTACTCCGTGTGGGCCTTCATGGAATGTTCGAGCTCGAAGCAGGAGCGTCGTCCGACCTAGACGGTGTCCGACCTCAGTTGTTCAAGCCGAGATAGGTCAGCGCCACCGCCAGGGTGTCGCTCAGGCCGTGCGCCAGTATCGTCGCCCACAGGCAGCGGCCGGAAAGCAGGTACAGGCCGCCCATGATCAGACCGGCGAAGGTCGAATCCAGGATACCCGCCGGGCCCTTGTAGTAGTGGCCGAACCCGAACAGCACGGCTGAAAGCACCAGCCCCGCAAGCCAGCCAAGCCTCCCGCCGCCGATCGTGTCGGCCGCCCGCTTCATGATGTAGCCGCGATAGCCGATCTCTTCGCCGAACGCGGCAAAGGTCCAGACGATGCCGAGCGCGGCCAGCGCGGCTGCGGGATTGCCCACGATGCGGTCGGTCCCGTGCGGCGCCACGATCGGCGGCCAGAAGTGCGCGGTGATCGCCTCCACCGCGTAGCCAACGGCCCAGCGCAGGGCCACTGCGCCAAGCACCAGGAGGACCAAGCGCCGCCATGACTCCGGCCGCCTGAACCCCAGTTCGCTCCATCGCTTCGCACGCAGCCACCGCGAGACCAGCGCCAGCACCACCAGGATTGGCACTTCGTTCGGTACGACGTGGAAGACGTTGTGGCCGATCACCGCCGCTGCCGCGATCGCCAGTTCCAGGCTGCTCAGCAGGCGATTGCGGCGGGTATCGGCGGCGGTCGCGTCGTTCGGGATCATGGGATCATGTTGACGCACGATACTTAGATATGCAAGGTATCGTGCATGAACGCAAAGCTGGACGGTCCAGCCGACGAACTCGGCAAATGGGAGATCCAGGTGCGCAAGGGCGGCCTGGGTCTGGCGGTTCTTGCCATCCTCTGGCCCGAACGGCTTTACGGCCTGGAGATCCTGCGCCGCCTCGACGCCCAGGCCGGCATGTCGATCCCCGAGGGCACGATTTACCCGCTACTGAGCCGGATGAAGGCCGAGGGGTTGGTGGATTCGGAGTGGGTGGAAGCCGAGGCCGGGCACCCCCGCAAGTACTACCGCCTGACCGATCCCGGCCGCCGGCGCGTGCGCGAGATGGCGCAAAGCTGGCGCGCCTTCGCCGCCGGCCTGGAGCGCCTGCTCGCCCCGATGCAAGGAGAGCTCTGATGAGCAACGACGCCGGCAAGGCGCACCTCGATTGCTACCTCGACCAGGTGCGGCGAAACCTGAAGGCCCTGCCGTCCGGCGAGGTCGAGGAGATCGTGGCTGAGCTTCGCAGCCACGTACTCGACAAGGTCGAGGGAACGCCGACGCCCGAACGTGTCGAGGCGGCCATCGCCGCGCTCGGCAGCCCGCGCGAGGTCGCGCGCCTCAACCTCACAGAGCGCGTCGCCGCCGAAGTGGATGAGGACCGCTCGCCGCTGACCGTCCTTCGCGGCGTGGGTCGGCTGGCGAGCCTCAGCGCCTATGGCGCTTTTACCGGCCTGGTGTCTTTCGCAGGATACGCCATCGCGGCGGCCTTCCTGATCACCGCCGTGGTCAAGCCTTTCGCCTGGAACCACACCGGCCTCTGGCGTCTGCCGAACGGCGAGAACAGTTACTCGTGGATGCTGGGCGTGACCGACAACCCGCGTCACGGCGAGGAACTGCTCGGCGTGTGGATCATCCCCATCAGCCTCGCCGCGGGGCTGATACTAGGCTGGCTCACTTGGCGGTTTGGGCTTTTCAGCGTTCGCCGGATGCGGCGCTCAGCGCGGCGCGGCCGGGGCTAGCCTGCGCTCTGCGCGTACGCCAGCGCTGCCAGCCGGCACGCCGAGGCGAGGGGGCGTCCCGCGCGCGCGTCGTCGATGCGGCCGATGAGCGCCGCCAGGCTTAGCGCCTGCGCCGCCGCCATTGTTTCGAGCACAGACCAGAACTCAGGCTCCAGCGCGATCGAGGTCGCGTGCCCGGAGAGCTGGACGGAGCGTTTTCTTAAGCCGGCCATGCGCTAGGTATGTCGGCTGGTTCGAGGTCGCGATCAAATCTTCCGAGAAAGATGACGGGGGCGTCATCTTTGGGCTTGCATTAAGTTGACGGAGGCGTCATCTTTACCATCGTCACAGCGTGAGGCGTTTCCTATGGCCCTGGTCGACACCACCGAACGTCCCAACTTCCGCGCCTCAACAACGAAGCTAGATTGGGCGCATGCGCTCAAGTCGCTGCGTCGCCTGCTCAACGACAAGGAAGACACCGGCCAGGTCTTCGAGATCATGCGGGCGCTGAACGGCAACTCCACCGCCAAGGGCTACCACCGGCTGCTCGCGACCCCGCAGGGCGGGCGCATCGCCTACGAACGCACCGAGTTCGCACACCTGCTGATGGACGACGCCTGGCTCGACAGCCTGCCGGACGGCAGCGTCGGCGCCGCCTATCGCCACTTCATCCGCAGCGAGCAGATCTCCGCCGAGGGGCTGGTCGAGGTCAGCCGCCAGGGCGCGCAGGCCGTGGACGAGCCGCACCCCTACGCCTGGATGGGCCGGCGGACCCGCGACGTGCACGACATCTGGCATATCCTGTCGGGTTATCACCGCGACGGGCTCGGCGAGGCCAGCCTCGTGGCCTTCTCCTACGCCCAGACCGGCGGGCTTGGCTGGGCGCTGATCGCGGTCGGCGCCGCCTCGAGGGCGCGCAAGAGCCGGGAACACCCCTACGTGAAGGCGATCTGGCAGGGGTACCAGCGCGGCAAGGCGGCCAAGTGGCTGCTGGGCGAAGACTACGAGCGTCTGATGGCTGAGCCTCTGGAGAGCGCTCGCCGCCGCCTAAACATCACCCCGGCCACGATCTACGACGCGATCCCGGCGGCGGCGCGAGACGACTCCCTGCCGAAGGCGGCCTAATCCTCGCGTTTGGTCTGATCGAGGGCGCGGCGGGCGCGCTCAGCTTCCAGCTTCGAGACGGTCTTCTCGCGCTTGCCGAGACCGAACAGCGAGCGGTTCTGACCAGCTTTCGCCTTGGCGTCGGCCTTCGCGCGCGCCTTGCGGACCTTATTCAGATTGATCGGTTCGACCATCGGCGAAACCTCCCACGGCCTTTGTCGTTTCCCAAGCCCCAACCGCTTCAGGAGACGAGACGATGATCCAATCTTCCGACATACGCGAGCACATGGACGTGGTGGGCTCGGACGGCGGTCACGTGGGCCGCGTCGACAAGGTAATGGGCGATGAGATCGAGCTGACCAAGCTCGATATCGGGTCGGGCCTCAAGCACCACATGATCCCGATCAGCTGGGTGGAGATGATCGACCACGACACCGTGCGGCTGAACATGACGAAGGACGCCGCGAAGGCCGCCTGGCGCACGCGGCACTAAGCCACCACACCGCCCGAGGCTCCGGCTGGCGCCAGAACCGGCCCCATGCCAACCTGAACGGGCATGGGGTCGGCGTCGTCTGCCCGACCCGCGGTTCGGGTGGGTGCGCGTTTGAGGTCTTCTCTATTGGTCGCCGCGAGCGTGGCGCTCGCCGCCTCAGTCGCCGCGCCAAGGTCAGCGACCGCGCCTGCCCGGGTCTGCGCGGCCTGCGTCAAGGCGACTATGGAGAAGCTGGCCGGCGACGAGCTGCGGGGCCGCAAATGCGGTAGCACCGACGAGAACGCCGCCGCGCGCTACCTGGCCGACGCCCTGGCCGACGTTGGGATCAAGGGGGGCGTCTCGGGCGGCGGCTACCTGCAGCAGGTTCATCTGACCGACGAGACCTACGCAGCGCCGCCGACGCTGGAGCTAACGGCCGGGACCGCGAGCCTCCGCCTGACGCAGGGCCGCGAGATGGTCGCGCAGACGCCACCGCCTGAGCTCAACGCGCCGCTCGTCCTGGTCAGCGACGCCCAGGCGCCGCTGGATGGGGTCAAGGGCAAGGTGGTGATCTATCAGCCCGACTTCACCAACGTCGGCGCGTCACAGCTGCTCAGGGCCGGGGCGGCCGCTTTGATCGTCCGCGCCAACGATGTCGTGCAGTCGCATTGGAGCGAGCTTTCCGTCCGCGCGCCGAGCCGAGCCCAGGTCGTGGATGGCATCCAGCGGGCCGCGCCGCCGCCGTCGAGCGCCCTCATCTTCGTCAAGAGCGACACCCTGGCGGCGCTGGCGGCGTTTGCCGACGGTCACGCCACGCTGTCGGCGCCGCGGGGCGAGCCGCGGACGCGAACGACCTACAACGTTATTGGGGTTAGGCACGGCGCGGCCAGGGACGCCGATCAGCATGCGGTGCTGCTGAGCTCCCACTACGACCACCTCGGCGTGCGCGACGGCGTCATCTTCCACGGCGCCAACGACGACGCATCAGGGACCGCCGCGGTGATGGAGTTCGCGCGGATCCTGGGCCGCGGCCGCGCCCCCCAGCGCACCGTCTATTTCGCCATGTTCGGTTGCGAGGAGGAGGGCGGTCTGGGCGCGCAGTATTTCCTCACCCATCCGCCGACCGCCGTCAGCGACATCGCCGCGAACCTGGAGTTCGAGATGATCGGGGTCGACGATCCCAAGCAGCCGGGCGCGCTGATGCTGACAGGCTGGGAACGCTCGAACCTCGGGCCCACCCTGGCGGCGCACGGCGCCAGGGTCGGACCCGACCAGTATCCCGAACAGCACTTCTTCCAGCGTTCGGACAACTACCAGCTGGCGCTACAGGGCGTCGTCGCCCAGACGGTCAGCGCCTGGCCGCTTCCGCCGACCTACCACGCCCCCACCGACGATCTGGCGCATGTCGACCTGAGCTTCATGGATCAGGTGATCGGCTCGCTGGTCGGGCCGATCAACTGGCTGCTCAACAGCGACTTCCAGCCCGCGTGGAACCCCGGGATGAAGCCCTAGTTCGTCCTATTTCACAGCGGCGCAGAACCGCTGGATGCGGCTGCAGGCGTCTTCCAGCTGGGCGTTCGAGGTCGCGTAGCTGATGCGGAAGAACGGCGAGAGGCCGAACGCGGCGCCGAACACCACCGAGACGCCCTCGGTCTCCAGGAGTTCCACTGCGAAATCCTGGTCCGAGCCGATGACCTTGCCCGACGGCGCGGTCTTGCCGATCAGCTCCTCCACCGACGGATAGACGTAGAAGGCGCCTTCCGGGGTCGGGCACTTGATGCCGCGGGCCTGGTTCAGCATCGAGACCACCAGGTCGCGGCGTTCCTCGAACGGCTTGGCGTTCGGCTTGATGAACTCCTGCGTGCCATTCAGCGCCTCGACCGCCGCCCATTGCGAGATGGAGGACGGGTTCGATGTCGTTTGGCTCATCACCTTGGCCATTAGCTTGATCAGCGGCTCGGGGCCGGCCGCATAGCCGATCCGCCAGCCGGTCATGGCGTAGGCCTTGGAGACCCCGTTCATGGTCAGGGTCCGCTCGTAGAGGGCGGGCTCCACCTGGGCGATGGTCGAGAACTCGAAGTCGCCGAACACCAGGTGCTCGTACATGTCGTCGGTCAGGATCCAGACCTGCGGGTGCCGCAGCAGGACGTCCGCCAGCGCCCGAAGCTCGGCCCGGGTGTAGGCCGCGCCCGAGGGGTTCGACGGCGAGTTCAGGAACATCCAGCGCGTGCGCGGCGTGATCGCGGCTTCCAGGTCGGCGGGCTTCAGCTTGAAGCCGTTTTCCGCGGTGGTGGGCGCGGCTTTCGGCTCGCCGCCGGCCAGCAGCACGATGTCCCAATAGCTGACCCAATAGGGCGTTGGGATCACCACCTCGTCGCCGGGGTTCAGCGTCGAGAGCATGGCGTTCCAGATCACCGGCTTGCCGCCCGGCGAAACGTTCACCTGGCTTGCCTTGTAGGTGAGCCCGTTCTCGCGCTTGAACTTGCCGACTATGGCTTCCTTCAGCTCAGGGATGCCGTCGACGTTGGTGTACTTGGTTTTGCCGTCGCGGATCGCCTTGATCGCGGCTTCCTTGATGTTGTCGGGCGTGTCGAAGTCGGGCTCGCCCGCCGCCAGCGAGATGATGTCGCGACCCTGGGCCTTCAGCTCGCGGCCTTTCTGATCCGCCGCCAGAGTGGCGGACGGCTTCACGCGGGCCAGGGCGTCGGACTGGACGAACATCGATCGATTCCTTCTCCGGAAAGGGGGGCCGAAAGCGGCGCGGCTGTTTACGCGGCGACCCGCTCAGGGGCAACATCGGGCAAGCGTGGCTTGGCGGAGAATGATCGATGCGTGTCCGGATCGCCGCGCTCGCCCTGGCGCTGGCCGCCGTCCCCGTCTCCGCGTTCGCCTCGCCCGACCT
>DASXKT010000162.1:0-1502 GCA_036496685.1 Phenylobacterium sp. | reverse complement strand
TGCGAGCTTCGCCTGGGCGGCCTCGGCGCGTTCCAGCGCCAGGTCCCGGCCCACGCGGGAAAGGGTCTTCAGCTCGCCCTCGTAGCCAGCGCGCACCAGCCCCTCGCCGGGCAGGGCGAAGAGGTTTCCCTTGTCGTCAAGCGCGATCATCGTCGGGTTCAGCTCGAGCCCGCCCAGCTCGTAGAGGGTCACCGGCACAGCGTGGGGCCCCTCGCCCACCGTAAGCTTCTTGACCTCATCCAGGCGCATCGAGCCCGAGGGCAGCACCGGCAAGGTGTGGCCTGGCGCCTTCAGCAAGGCGCGGGCGTATTGTCCCTGGATCCATGGACTGGCGTCTGCGGCAGCGTAGAAAAGCGCCTTGGGCGCCTTTAGGGCCCCCTTGTCCGCTTGGCCCGCCCAGCTGGCCGCGCCGGCCTTCCAGTCGAAGGTCTCGTGCACCGCGCTGCCGAACAGGGAGGTCCCCTCGATGGTCCAATGGACCGGCACGCCGTCCGCGTTGAGCGCGATCTGCTCCTTGGCCTTGGCGCCGCGGCCGTTGTTGACGACGCCGTAGTCGACGCTCACCGCCGCAGGCTGCACGTCGGCATCGAGGTGGCCGACCTTTTCACCATTGGCCATGACCACGAAGGTCTGGGTCTCAGCCCGAGCCGGGGCGCACGTCGTCGCGGCGATGCCCGCCGCCACGCCGACGCCAACCATGAAGCTGCGGCCGATCACCATTCAAGTTCCCCCTCGTCGCGAGGTTCATCCTACCCGTGAGGCCCGGTATTTCTATTCGAACTCCGGCGAGGCCCTTGGAATCCGAGCACGTTCAATGCATCGGCACGATACCCACGGCATAGCCTATGCGACGGACCGCCGCGTTCAGGCCGCGCAGCGGCTGTCGGGAACGCCCGGAACCCGCGCCCACTGCCAAGCGTCGACCGTCTCGCCACGCGGCAGGTAGGTGAGCGGGAAGGTCTGCCCGCCGCGGGTCACCTTCAGGGTCAGCTTTCGCTGCGGATCTCCCTGAACGCTGTCCATGGCCACCGAATAGGTCACGACGTCGCCGTCCTTCAGGCCGGCCCTGGCCGCCTCGGAGTCCGGCTTCAGGCCGCGGATGGTCTTCACGTCGCCAACCAGGGACTTCGGCTCGAAGCCCAGGTCGAAGCGGCGGAACTTGGCCGTCGTGCGGGTGAAGCAAGGCCCGAAGTCGCCGCTCTGCGGCAGCATCAGGCCCCCGGCCAGCATCTCGGCGTGCAACTTGCGGCCGTCCTCGCCCAGCTCGCGGGTCACCAGATCGAGCCACGCGGCATCGTCACTAGGCCCGCCGGACGCCCGCCGGCGGACCATCTCGATGATCAGGTCGTCCAGCGAACGCTTGCCGTCTGACGCGCGCCGGATGCGGCCATCGAGCACGGCGAAGTACATCGCGCCCCGATCGTACGGCAGGGTCCGGATGCGGGTGTCCTCCCAGAAGCGGGCGGCGATCTCGCGGTCCGGCGTGTCGTTGAGCGCGTTGG
>DASXKT010000161.1:0-4767 GCA_036496685.1 Phenylobacterium sp. | reverse complement strand
GCGACACCTTTCCCGCATCCCGAACGCCACGATGCCTCGCTGAGGTCTGACGCGCTGGGTGGTCGCCGACCCTTGGGTCGTCACGCTGCTCAGCCGGAGGGGCTGGGGTCGTGCAGCGCCGCTTCCGCCAGGAAGTTCGCGACTGGCGGGGAGAGATAGCGGCGATTGTCTCCAAGCGCGGCAATCCCTTGTTCGAGGCTTCGCCCGCTGTCTGACTTCAACACATAGCCGCACGCGCCGGCGGCGAGGCCGGCTGTGATCGTCTCTTCGTCGTCGCGACATGTGAACAGCAACACCCGAACCGTCGGGCACGCCTTGCACAGCCGCCGGGTCAGGGCGATGCCGTCAACAGTGGGCAACGTCACTTCCACGACCGCAACGTCCGGCCGAACCTGCATGGCCAGGTCGAGCGCCTGTTGCCCATCCGCCGCCGCCCCGCACACTTCCCAACCCGGATGGCATTCGATGAGGTCGCGAACCCCCAGGCGCACCACCGGCTGATTGTCGGCGATCAGGATTCGCAGCATTCGTGTCCCCTCCTTTGAGGGCCGCCTGAGCAGCCCCGGCAGGCCAAGGGTCGTGCTGCAAAGCTGGCTCGGCACACCGCCAGGGGCCTGTCTGGACCTGCTGACGGTGCTCGACAATCCCGTGAGAACTGGCGCCTAGACCGCAGAGTTCCCCTGCGGCGCCGGCGAGACGCTTTTGTTGGCGTTGATCGCTCCATCCGTGATGAACGCCACCCGAACCTTCGAACCAAGGGCGGCAGCCTGTCCTCGCACCTTACACCTGGATCAGGTGTTCCTGGGCTGGATAGCCACGTCGCCGGAGCTGTTGAGCAGGCTGTCGACGAGCCGAGGGCTATGCGGCCTCCTTCTCGACTGGCCTCGCGCCCGCCGCGAAGACGGCCAGTCGGTTGAGTTCGCAGGTCTGCTTATTCGCCGGCGTGTCGCCCGAGGTCCGCTCCGCGGAAGCCTGCCGAGGCGCGCTCACGGCCCAAGCGGAAGCAAGCCGGCAGGTCCCCTTGGAACGAGGGCCTCAGACCTTTGCTGCCGTGAGCGGCACTCGGAAACCTAAGGGTATGTTGCGCCTGTCCTCGTATTTCCCCGTACTTCCGGCATTTCCGTCCCCTAGCCTGCTGAATCAGGCGGAGCAGCGCAGGAGCGGACGTCGAACATCCGTGCGCAATGCGGTCGCTATGCTTGAGCAAGATCGCGAGACAGAGGTCCGCCAAGCTTGCCGTCCACGTCGACCCACAGGTGAGGCAACCCCAACCGTGCGAGCCAGGCGGGGCCGGCGTGCTCCTTCAGCATGCCGATGGTCGAGGCGCTGCCGGCGACCACGCACAGTTCGGCCAGCACGCTAACGGCCGCCATGCGGCGCACCGGCCAGCCGGTCCGGGGATTGAGGATGTGGCCGTAGGTCACGCCGTCCAACACGATGCGGCGCTCGTAGTCTCCGCTGCTCGCGAGCGCCCCCTTTCGGATCAGCAGGGACGACGCGACGTCGGCTTTGTCGCGCGGATGTCTCACGCCGACGCGCCAAGGTGAGTCGTCGGCGCGGGGGCCGAGCACCCGGATGTCGCCGCCCAGGTTGACCACGCCGCTGCGGGCGCCGGCCTCCAGGCACAGGGCGGCGAGCCTGTCGACGGCATATTCCTTCACGACCCCGCCGAAATCGATCTCCATCCCGGGCGTGGGGAAGGCCAGCACCGGCGGCGTCCAGCGCAACTTGTCCCAGCCGATGATCTCGAGCAGCGCCTGGATCCGCCCTGGTTCCGGCAGCGCGCCGGTGTCGAACCGCCAAGCCTGGCGCAGCACGCCGGAGGTGACATCGAACAGTCCGTCGCTCTGGGCATGACACGTCGCGGCGTAGTTCAGCAGCCCCTCAGTCTCGTCGTCGACGACGATCTCGCCGCCAGCGGCCGCGACTCGGTTGATCTGCGACAGGAAACTGTCTTCGCGATAGCGCGAGTAGAGCGCCTCCAGACGCTCCACCTCGACTACGGCACGTTCGGCGATCGCGCTGGCCTCGTTCGCCGGCAGCCCCTGGAGTTGAACTTCGCACGGCGATCCCATCGCCCGGAAGGCGCGGCGGAACGTGGCTGGATCCGATGAACTCAAGGCCGCCCAGTCCCGGCCGCAGGGTCAGACGCCCATCCGCCAAGAGACGGACAGGGTTCCGGTGTGCTTGAGCTGGTAGCCGTAGACGTGATCATGCAGTGGTTGCATCCATTCCACCGCGAGGCGTTGGCCCGCCAGCGGCCCGCTCGGGACCACGCCCTCGATGCCGAGGCCGAGATTCCAGAGATCGCCACCCTGGTTGCTCGTCACGTCCATCGGCCCCGTGATGGCGTGTGGCGTCGGCGTGGAAGCATAGATCGGGACCAACCGGTCGCCGACGTACTTCTCGTCGACGATGGTGGGAACGCTGTGGTCTCGGTAGCTCCCGCTGGCGCGGGTCTGCCGGCTGTGCGCCACGCGGACGGTTCCGGTGAGCCAGCTCAGCACGTCATATCCGGCCCAGGCGCTGGTATCGAGCTTGTCTCCAGGCGCGTAGCCCTCGCGATTGCGCGCTTCGAGCCCAGCCACGCCACTGACCTGCGCGCCCCAGGTCAGACGGCTGGACCGGCCGAGCCAGGTCAGGCTCGGCTGCAGCGCCCAGACCCCGCCGCCGAGCTGCAGGTCATAGGCGACCTGGTCCTGGCTCTTGCTGATCCGCACGCCAGGATCGCCCGTCGGCGCGATCACGCCGATGCCAGCCTGCACGCGCATCGAGTCCTGGTCGAACAGCCGAAAGAGGCCATAGAACCCAACGTCGCCGAGACCACCGGTCGAGGTGCGGTAGTTGGGAACCCCGCCGCCAAGGCCAGGAAAACCGCCGAACGGCGGTCCGAAGAAGCCGCCGTTCAGAGGCCGGACGTCGAGGTGTCGGTCGATCAGTTCGGGCGCGACCATCAGGGTCAGCCAGCCGGTCGGGGCGTACATGAGCTCCAGGATGGAGGCGTGGTCGGCCGAGCGCTCGGGCGCGAGCTGGCAGGGATCGGCGCCGCACGCGAGATTGGTCAGCTCGTCATCTCCAACGCGTCTCGAGCCGTTCAGGATGCCGTCCCCGCGCAGGCTGTCGAGGAACCGATACCCGACCGCGATTTCGCCGGCGCGGTCCAGCAGCCGGTCGAAGCGGACCCCTGCGGGCGCTTCGAGCCGCCGATCCAGATCCGCGACCGTCGAGGGCGCCCCATCCCCGGCGAGCGAGCCCTGCAGATCGAGGGTCAGGCTGGCGTAGAGGCTGTAGGCGCCGAAGTCGGCGAACGCGCCCGCGCCGCGGCCGCCCAGCCTGAGCGAGCCGGCGTGCTGCGAGTACTCGCCGCCGACCTCGAGACGCAGGCCTTCGCGCACCTGTTTGCTGACCGCCGCGCGGCCGCTGAGAACCCCGAAGGCCGAGAGCCGCGGGTCGCTGGAATAGTTCGCGATCGGGATCTTGGTGAAATCGATCCGGCGCGGGAGTTCCGGATTCCATGGGAGCAGGATCGGGAAGGCTTCGTGGAACAGGAAGAACGGCTGGTAGAAGTCGGCTGCCGACTGCGTGTAGTAGCGCGCGCCGATGCTGGCGAGCCATCCCCCGCCCAGGGGCTGGTACCAGGCGGCGTCGAAGGTATGGGCACGGATGCCCCAGTCGTCGGCGAAGAAGCGGTAGTCGACATGCAGTGACGCATCCAGCGGCGCCACGTACTGGACGTAGCGAAGGTACAGGTCACCCTGGAAGCGCTGTTCCGGCCGCCGTTCCAGCACGCCTTTCAGCACGACGGTGTGAAGCCCGGTGGAGTCGACGAACTGGCTGGGATCGTCGAACGCGAAGATGACGTCCTTGTAGGGGTTCGAGAGATCTCCCGCGCTGGTGGTGAGTTCAAGCGAGGCCGAGAACAGTGCGTCCTTGTTGATGATCTGCGTGGCGCCCAGGCTGGCGCCCGTGTCGCGCCTGGAGCCGAACAGGGTGCGCGCGCCGTTCTGGTCGTGGATCTGGTTGAGGTAGGTCCCCCAGTCGGCCGCAGTGTCCGCCTCCAGGGAAGCGTGAACGTCGCTCCAGGTGTGGCTGAAGCTCCAGTTGACGGTGGTCAGACCACGGTTCGCGTCAACATGGCCATCGAGCGTGAGGAACCGGGAGAAGTAGTCGGGCTCGACCGAGACGCCGCCGGACAGGCCGACGGCTGCGCCGTCCCACGCATACCCCAGCTTCATCGTGGCCTGCTGGCGCGTCTCCGGCGAAGCCGAGCCCATCACGTGCACGAGCCGCGGATCGCGGGCGTAGTCGACGTGGGTCCCGTCGTAAGTGCTCCAGTTCACGTCGACCGGATGGCCCTTCGCGTCGGTGAAATACTCGTTCGGGGAGGAGGCGCCGGAAGCGATCTGGTCCAGGATCGCGGCTTCCGGCAGGCTGGCCACCGGAGTCGCGCCCGACCAAGTGTCCTGCGCGTAGCTCAGGCCGAACGTCCAGCGTCCAGCAAGCGCTCCCCCTACGCCTACCGACAGGCTGTCGGCGTGTAGCGGCTTGAGGTTCAGGTCGCTGTAAGTCTGGCCATTCAGGTCCCGTTCGCCCTCCTGGTAGTGCTGCAGGTTGAAGGTGACCTCGTCGCCGTCGGCCGCGTGCGCAACCGTGGGGGAAAGGCCGGGCAACGCGAGAGCGGCGGCGGTGAGGGCGGCCAGAGCGGCGGACGGATGGGTATTCGTCTCGCTGCGGCGACCGCGCCTACGAGCAGCCACAGCCGCCGCC
>DASXKT010000160.1:0-10661 GCA_036496685.1 Phenylobacterium sp. | reverse complement strand
ACGACGCCAGCTGGAGCGCCTGGACCGGAACCGCCGGCCTCGAATGGCAGCCGGACAACGACACCAACGTCTACGCGAAGTACAGCCGCGGCTATAAGTCCGGCGGCTTCAACATCGGCATCTTCACGGTGCTCAGCTTCGAGCCGTGGACCGATAAGGAAACGGTCGATTCCTTCGAGATCGGCCTGAAGAAGAACTTCGGCGCGACGTTGCAGACCAACCTCGCGCTCTTCCACTACGACTACCACAACCTGCAGATCCCGATTCAATCGGTCTCCACGGCCGGCGGCCTGACCCAGGCCTCGACGAACTTCCTGAACGTTCCGAAGTCGGTCTCGCAGGGCGTCGAGCTCGAGGTCACCTGGCAGCCGATCGACCACCTGCAGTTCCTGTTCAACTACTCTTACCTCGACGCCCATGTGGACGAAGGCTCGGCCGTTGACATCGCCGACCCGGCCGCCCTGGCGCCGGGGGCAAAGCCGATCCCCTGCCCCGCCATCGGCTGCGCGGCGGACATCTTCACCGTCGGCATTCCCGGCGGCGGCCTGCAGCGCTTCCAGGATCTGTCGGGCAACCGCCTGCCCAACTCGCCGAAGAACAAGGTGGCGTTCAACGTCAACTACACCTGGCTACTGGAGAACCACGGCTCGGTCGCCGCCTCGGCGAGCTACATCTGGCGCGACAAGCAGTATGGGACCCTGTTCACCCGGTCCTACAACGAATCGCCTTCCTGGGATCAGGTGGACGCGCGCGTGACCTGGACCTCCCAGAGCTCCAAGACCAAGGTCATCGCGTTCGTGAAGAACCTCTTCGACCGCCTGGGCTACGACGCCGGCGCGACCGGCTATCGCTTCGCCGGCACTACCAACGATGCGAACGGGGTCGGCACCAACGTCATCCAGGGGGTGTTCAAGAACTATTCGGTGACGCCGCCGCGCACCTACGGCGTCGAGCTGCAGTACCGGTTCTTCTAGGCCGGCGACGCGGGCCCAGGGCTCAGTCCGGGTCCGCGAGCGCCTGTTCGACGGCGAGCGCCAGGTCGAGCGCGCGGATGGCCTCATCGGCCGTGACGATGGGCCGTGGGGCCTCGCCGCGCACGGCCTTCAGGAAGCCCTCGACGTTGACACCCAGGGGGTCGGTCCCGGCCGGCGTCCCCGCCAGGTCCGCCTGCAGCGCGAAGGGCGTGGTGTTGCGGTAGGTCCTGGCCATGAAGTCGATCTCGACCTCACCCGAAGGATAGACGATCCGCATGGTGCGCTTGCGCTCGGGCGCCTCGCGCGAGACGTCGAAGATGGCGGTGAAGCCGTCCTCGAAGGTGACCTCGGCGCGGGCGATGTCCCAGACGCCGTCGTAGCTGCGCTTACCGTGGCCTTCCGCCGTCACCGGATCGGAGGCGGAGATCACCAGCGCCAGGTCGATATCGTGGATCATCAGGTCGAGGACCGCGGAGACGTCGCGGCTGCGGTCCGAGGGCGGCCCGTGGCGCAGCGCCTCCAGCAAGAGCGGCTGCTCGGGGATGTCCAGCAGGCCCATGGCTTGGAAGCCCACCCGCTCCTGGTGCCCGCAGGCGACCACCAGGCCATTGGCGGCGGCCGCGGCGCGGACCTTCTCGCCATCGGCCACCGAGGTGGCGATGGGCTTTTCGATATAGACATGCTTGCCGGCCGCGAGCGCCGCCAGGGCATGCTCGGCGTGGAAGGTCGCCGGCGAGGCCACCGTCACCACGTCCACCGCCGACAGGAACTCCGGCAGGTCGGCGAAGCCTCGCCCGCCGAGCGGCATGGCGACCTTGGCGGCGCGCTCGGGATGGGTGTCGAGCACGGCCGACAGCACGACGCCCGGCAGCTTGGCGTACTGGTTCGCATGGTAGCCGCCGAACACGCCCGCGCCGATCACGCCGCCCCGCAGGGTCTCTGCCATGGAAAGCTCTCCGATTGGGCCCGCCGCCTAGCAGGTCATCGCCCTCGACGCCACCCGCCTCCCCAAGCTAAACAAGCGTTTGAACGGGCCAGCCAGGCCCGAGGGAGCCGAAGCGTCATGACCAATGTCCGCGAGATCCGCCTGAAGAGCCGCCCGTCGGGCCTGCCCACCGCCGACAACTTCGAACTCGTCAGCGTCGACCTGCCAGCGCCGGGCGCTGGCGAGATCCAGGTCAAGAACCTCTGGATGACGGTCGATCCCTACATGCGCGGGCGCATGAACGACGTGAAGAGCTACGCGCCGCCCTTCCAGCTCGGCAAGGCGCTGGACGGCGGGGCGATCGGCGAGGTCACTGCCTCCAACGATCCGTCGCTCAAGGCCGGCGACCTGGTGCAGTCGGGCTTCGGCTGGCGCGAGGGCTTCACGGCGCCCGCCGGCACGGTGCAGAAGCTCGATCCGCGCGGCCTGCCCGTGCAGGCCTTCCTGGGCGCCGCCGGCATGCCGGGCCTCACGGCCTATGCGGGCCTCCTTAAGGTCGCAGCCCTGAAGGACGGCGACGTGGTGTTCGTCTCTGGAGCGGCAGGCGCGGTCGGCTCGATGGTTTGCCAGATCGCCAAGGCCAAGGGCCACACGGTGATCGGCTCGGCGGGCGGCGCGGAAAAGGTCGCTTTCCTCAAGGAGATCGGAGTCGACCACGTGATCGACTACAAGGCCCAGAAGGACCTGAACGCGGCGCTGGCGGCCGCGGCGCCCGACGGGATCGACGTCTATTTCGACAACGTCGGCGGCGAGCACCTGGAGGCGGCGCTGAATTCGGCGAAGCTCTTCGCCCGCTTCGCGATCTGCGGGATGATCTCGATCTACAACGCCACCAAGCCCGAGCCCGGCCCATCGAACCTGGCCCAGCTGATCGGCAAGAACATCCGCATGGAAGGCTTCATCGTCTCCCACCACTTCGGGATGATGCCGCAGTACATCGCTGACCTCTCCAAGTGGGTGGCCGAGGGCAAGGTCACCTGGAAGGAGACGGTTTTCGAGGGGATCGAACGGGCGCCCGACGCCTTCATCGGCCTCTTCAAAGGTGAGAACCTCGGCAAAATGCTGGTGAAACTCAGCTGACCAAAAGCGTCGTTGGCCGCTTGCGACTGAGAGGCTAGAACCGCTCGTCCCTCGTCCCCGGAGCTTGCCTGTGCCGCGCCTCTTCAGCGCCTATGTGATTGTCGACTGGAGCGCCGCCTCCAAGCCGACCACCGGGGCGGATTCGATCTGGATCGGCGTGCTGAAGCGCGACGTGCGCTTCCGGCTGGCGTTCGAGAGCTTCAACGAGGCGACCCGAACGGCCGCAGAGGCGCGCCTGAACACCATCCTGGCCGACCTGAAGAAGCGTTCCGAGCGCGCCCTCGTGGGATTCGACTTCCCCTTGGGCTTCCCGCGGGGATTCGCCGACACCTTGAAGCTCAAGGGCGAACCCTGGCGCGGCGCCTGGGACGAGCTGGGCAAGCGCGTCGTCGACAAGCCCACCAACGTCAACAACCGCTTCAACGTGGCCGCCCAGCTCAACCGGCTGCTGACCGACGGCCCCTTCCCCTTCTGGGGCGCGCCGCCCAAGGACGTGCAGACGACGCTCGCCGCCACCAAGAGCCGTCCGCACGGGCCCGGCGACCTGCCGGAGTTCCGCCACGCCGACCTCGCGGCCAAGGGCGCGGCCTCCATCTGGAAGACCTATTACAACGGCTCGGTGGGCGGCCAGGCGATCATGGGCATCCCCCTCGTGCGGCGGCTGAAGGACGCCCGCGGCGAGGCCGCCAAGGTCTGGCCTTTCGAGACCGGCTTCAAGGCGCTCACCGAGGCTGACCTGGCGGGCGTCGATATCCTGCTGGCCGAGGTCTATCCGTCGCTGGTGAAGGGGACCGCGCTGCCCGGCGAGGTCAAGGACCTGACCCAGGTGCGCACCACCGCCGAGCACTTCGCCCGGCTCGATGAGGCGAACAAGCTGGGTGAGCTGTTCGGTCCGGCCAAGGGCACGGCGGCCGACGTCGTGCTGGATGCGGAGCGGGAAGAGGGCTGGATCCTCGGCGCGGGCTAGCCCCGCTTCCTCAGCCTCGCCGGCTCAGCACCCAGAAGCGGGTCAGGAGCAACCCGGCCGAAACCACGCTGGCGATGACCACCGCCCAGACCATGCCCATGATGTGCATCCCCTGCGGGATGGCCAGCCACCAGGCGAGCGGCATCATCACCACGATGTAGCTGGTCAGGTGGGTGCCGGTGGGCAGCCAGACGTCGCCGCGCGCCCGCAGCGCCTGGGCGATGACCACCTGCAAAGAATCGGGGAGGTACATCAGGCAGGAAAGCGCCAGCGCCGGCACCGCCATGGCGAGCGTCAGCGGATTGCCCGTGTAGGCGCTGGCGATCAGCGCTGCGTTCGGCCAGATCACCAGCGAGACGAGGACGCCGAAGACGGCGGTCACCGCAAAGGCCACGAGGCCGGCGCGGATCACGCCCACCGGATCGCGCGCGCCGTAGGCCCGCCCCACCCGCACCGCCGCGCCCGTCGAGAGGCCCAGCGGCGCCATGAACACGATCGCGGCCACGTTCAGCACGATCGCCCAGGCCGCGACCGCCAGGCCACCGATCCAGCCGGCGATGATGTTCATGCTGGCGAAGGCGGCGACCTCGAAGAAGTTCGACGCCCCTGCCCCGAAGCCGATGCGCCGCTGCTCGGCCTCCGCCGCCCGGTCGCGCGGCGGCTTTTCGAAGACGCCCAGCGCACGGGCCTGCGGCATGAGCGCGATGTAGCCCAGCATGAAAACCGCGAGAAAGGTCCGCGCCCCGGTCGTCGCCCAGGCTCCGCCCATGGCTCCCAGGGCCGGCAGACCGAACGTGCCGGGCACCAGCAGGAGGTCGAGGGCCAGGTTGATGCCGTTGGCGATCCACATCGCCCATGCGCCGGGGCCAGGCCGCGACAGGCCTTCCATCCAGAAGCTCGCGCTGACGCTGATCGCATAGCCCGGCAACGACAGGCAGAACACCAGCAGCACGCGGCTCGCCCCGTCCGCCAGGCTCTTCTCCAGGCCGATGGCGTGCAGGAAGGGCGGCCCACCCAGCGCCAGGACCGCCGCCGAGATCAGGCCGATCCAGAGGCTGTAGGTCAGGCCTCGGCGCAGGATCGCGCCGGTGTCATGCAGCCGGCCCTCGCCGATGGCGCGCGCGGCCATCACCTGCACGCCTGAGAGCAGGCCGATGGCCATGGTCACCACCACGCTGGTCGGCGCCCAGCCGAGCGCGTGGTAGCCGAGCTGCGTCGCCGAATAGCGCCCCACGACGATCGCGTCGGAGAGGCCCATGGCCATGATCCCGAGGCGCGAAATCACTACCGGCCCGGAAAGCTTCAGAAGCTCGGCCAGCTCAGTGCGGACGGGAGGGGTGCGCCCTCCCGCGACGGAGGACGCCTGGCCCGTGGGACGGTCCATGATGGCGGCGCCTGGTTTTCAAAGAGGCGCGGACACTGGCGCCGCGAACACGCCGCGGCAAGCCAAGCTTAGGGGCCCCTGGTCGACCGGCCAAACGCGTGACGCAGAAGGCACATTCAAAGATCGACGTTCGGCCGTATGGTCCCACGAGAGGGAGGGACCACGCATGGCCAAGATTATCGACAGGCGCGTCTGCGCCGAGATGGACGGCGGCTTCGTCGTCTTCCTGATCGGCATGCGGGTGAACAAGCCGTGGAAGGTCTGGAAGTGGCTGCCGGTGGCGACGGCCATGCCGAAGATGCTGGTCGAGCTCGCCAAGCAACCCGAGCTCGGCCTGCTGCACGCCCAGACGGCGTTCGGCTTCCCGAACGTCACCGTCACCCAATACTGGAAAAGCTTCGAGGCGCTGGAGGCGTACGCCAAGGCCCGCGACAAGGCCCACCTGCCCGCCTGGCAGGCCTTTAACAAGGCCGTGGCCTCCAACGGCGACGTCGGCATCTGGCATGAGACCTACGTCATCGAGCCTGGCAGATACGAGAACATCTACAACAACATGCCGCCCTACGGCCTGGGCGCGGTTGGCAGGATCGTCGACGCCGTCGGCGGCCGGCAGGCCGCCCGGCAGCGAGTGCTTGGGAAGGTCGCGGCTTAGGGTTCGAGGCGCGCGGCCCTTGGCACAGGTTCGACTTCGTCAGGCGGAGAGGCGGAACACCGATTCATACAGAGCCGCCTTCGGAACAACGCCACCCAGACCGCCCGCGGCTGCGGCGATGATCTGCGGCAGAGCCGCCCGCCACGCGTCGGCGCTGGCCCAGGTGGCTATATTCACGAACTGGTAGGTCGGATCACCGACGCCGGCGTTGCGATGCAGCTCCGTACCTTCGAAACCTGCGATCCCCCGCAGCTTCTCAGCGGTCGCCTTGAAGCGCTCTGCAAAGGCATCGGCCTCCTCGGGCGGCACGGTGAACAGATTGACCAGCGTCAGGCTCATGGGCAGGCCCCCTCGACGGCGTCGCCGCAAGGCTAGCGGCAGAGCTGATATGGGTCTCACCGCATGACCTTTCTAGGAGGAGCGACGGCCGCCGACCGGACGCCGAGGCGGACGTTCGTCATCGACCGACCTCGGGCCTGGCGTCTTCAGGACGTCTCGAGCGGGGCGTGGATCCGGCAGAGCAGGCCGGTCGGCGCGAAGTCCAGCTCGGCCGGAGCGCCGAGCTCGCCCTCCAGCACCCGGCCGAGGAGGCGCAAGCCGAAGCCCGACCGATCCGGCGGCGCGGCCGGCGGTCCCCCGGACTCTCGCCACTCAAGCGTGACGATGTCGCCGGCGCAGCTCCAGGTCAGACTGACGCGCCCGGCCGGGCTGGAAAGTGACCCGTATTTCAGGGCGTTGGTGGAAAGCTCGTGCAACGCCATGGAGAGCGCGACAGCGGCCTTCGGCCCGATCTTGGCCCTGGGACCCGAGAAGCTGAAGGCGCCATCTTCGCTGTAGGGTTTGGTCGCCTCCGCAGCGATCGCGCCGACCTCGGCTCCCACCCACTTCTCGCGCGTCAGGACGTCATGGGCCGCAGCGAGTGCGAAGATGCGGCCATCGAGGGCGGCGGCGAGCTCTGGGGATGCGTTGTGCTCGCGCAGGGTCTGGCGCACGAGGGCTTGCACGGTCGCCAAGGCGTTCTTGACCCGATGGTTGAGCTCGTTGATCAACAGGCGCTGGCGGGCCTCGGCCGCGCGCACCTCGGTCACATCCGTCGCGACGCCGACGTGCCCGCTGAAGCGTCCGGACCGATCGAAGCGCGGACGCCCGTACAGCTGGATGATCCGTACGCTGCCGTCCGGGCGACGGAACTTTCCCTCATACTGCACCGGGGCGGCGTTCGTGCGCGCCTGCATGCGCGTGATCTCGAGGCCCAAACGGTCGTCGGGATCTATCGATTGCATCCAGCCTTCGCCCAGCAACTCGTCGCGCGGCCGACCCAGGGCCTGGGCCATAGCCTCGTTGATGAAGATCAACTGTCCGTCGGACCTGCTCAGCCAAGCGGCGGCCGGAAGATCGGCTGCAACCTCACGCTGGTGCGACTCGCTCGCGGCGAGGCGCCGCTCCGAGGCGCGGACCTTCGTTATGTCGCGCCATGCGGCCGCAACCCCGCCGGCGAGGGGGAAGGCGCGGATGAGCAGCAGCCGGGTGCGGCGGTCGGCGCGATAGGCGAACTCCGCCTCCTCCGGACGCCTTCTCAGCGCGACGCGGCGTCCCAACTCAGCGAAGGCGCTGTCCTTCGCCAGGCCCGCGACACTCCAGAGCCTGAGGCCGAGCAGGTCTTTGCGCTCCTGCCGCAGCAGCCGCGCAGCGCCCGCATTGCAGTCGGTGATGCGCCATTCGGCGTCCAGGCTGATGAAGCCGTCAGCCACGCCCTCGACTATCTCTCGAGCGCGGCTTCCCGACAGCGACAGCGCCTCGGAGCTCTGGACGTCGCCGATGGTCATGGAGCTTGCCGCCTTGCTCGTTCCTCCCAGCCTCATAGTGAAGTGGTCGCAAGCTCAATCGGGAGAAACCCGAACCCAAAGGAAACGCAGGGCGGGAAACTGGCGGTGAGTGCCGCCCGGCGGACCGCCAGCCCCACCCGCACCTCAGAAGGGCTTGCCGACGAAGAGGTAGAAGGCGGTGCGGCCGCGCTCGGCGGCGCCCACGACCAGGAACACCGGCCCGATGACCGTATCGATGCCCGCGAAGAGGTTGCCGCCCACGCGCAGGTTGTTCCATCCGGCATCGCCGGGCCTGGCCCAGGTATTGCCGGTCACGAGCGTCGCGCCCGCGTAGAGCGGCAGGTTGAACAGGCTGTCGGAGGTGTTGATCAGCCGGTAGCGATACATCAGGCGCGCCGCCGCGTAGCTCTGGCCCGAGAGTTCCTCGACCTGGTAGCCCGGGAAGCCGAACGGTCCGCCCAGGGTGAACAGCGATGACAGCGGCAATGAGCCCTGGATCGTGTCGCCACCCTCCAGTTCGAACGCGAGCGCGTGGCGGCCGAACCCCTTGGTGAACAGCCCCACGGCCTTGAGGGATTGGAAATCGCTGACGTCGCCGAGTGACTTGAAGCCCTCTCGCCACTCGACGCCGCCGCGGAACCCGCGTGTCGGGAAATAGGCATTGTCCAGGGTGTCGGCGGCGCCGCCCACATAGATCTGACCTCGGTCCAGGTCGAGGTTGCGGGGCGTCAGGTCGCCTTCGGACAACGACGCCTTGCCGTCGCCACGCTCGATGCCCACGCGGATCTCGCCGACCTTGCCGAGCTGGCGTCCGACGGCCAGGGCGACAAAGCCGTATGACGCATCGTACTCGCCGAGCCGGAACCCCGAACTGTCGTAGACCACCACCGGTCGGCTTTGGAGGCTCAGGCTGGGCGCAACGAACCAGCCCTGATGGGTGTCGAGCAGCTTGAAATACTCCGCGGAGAACAGCCGCCGGGTGCCGAGCGCCCCCACGAACCGGGCGTCCGAGCCGTTCGCGTCCAGCTCCAGCATCCGATATTCGACGGAAACGTCGAACTCAGAATGGCCCTTGGCCGCCGCGGAGAGCGTGATCGCCGGTCGCAGTCGGTTGGTGTCGCCGGGGCGTTGCACGCCTTGGACGACCAGACCGGTCTGGCCGTCCCTATCCTCGATCCGGTAGTCGACGCGGGAGAACACCCCAAACGCGTAGATGTCCTGCATCGCCGCGACGATCGCTTGGGCGTCGAGGGGATGGCCGACGAACGGCTGGATGCGCCGAAGCAGTATCTCATCGGACAGCCGCGAGTCGTTTTCGACCCGCACATAGGCGATCGTGGGTGGTGGCTTGTCGACGCTGACAGCCGGCGATGGCGCACGGAGCGCCGCGACCCGTTGCAGCCCCTCTAGCTGCTTGAGCGCCGAGGCTTGCCCTGCGGCGATGAAGGCCTTCCCCCGCTTGAAGTCCGCCGCACTCAGCTCGCCGATGTCGATGCTGATCAGCACGTCCTCAGGCTTCACTGTCGCCAGTTGCTCGCGCTCGTTCTTCAGGATCAGCAGGGTGACCGTCTGGCCCAGCACCTGGGTGGCCGAGCGGACCTTGTCGCCGGTGGCTAGCGGTGTCTGGGTCGCTGAGACGATGACGATGTCGGCCCCAAGCGCGCGGGCGACGTCGATGGGTACGTTGTCGGCCATGCCGCCGTCGACCAGCAGCTTGCCGTCCAGCCGGTACGGCGCGAACACGCCAGGCACCGACATGGAGGCGCGCATGGCGCTGGCCAGTTCGCCGCGGTCGATGACCACCTTCTGACCTGTCTCGATATCGGTGGCGACGGCGCGAAACGGGATCGGCAGACTATCGAAAGTCGGCACGGCGGCCCGAACGCGCACCAGCCGGCGCAACTCCAGCAGCAGGTTGGCGTCGGAGAGCAGGGCATCCGGCGCCCTGAGCTGGGTTCCTACGATGCCGATGCTGCCCTTCACCGGGAAGTCGGTCTCGAGCTGCTTCTCCCGGAACGTCAGGCCCCCGCGCGGCGTCGCCGTGTCGAAGATCCGGTCCCAGTCCATGGTCACGACGGCGTTCTCGAGGTCGGCGCCGCTCATCCCGGAGGCGTAAAGCCCGCCCACGATCGAGCCCATCGAAGTCCCGACCACTAGATCGGGGCGGATGCCCAGCTTCTCGAGCTCCTGGATCACGCCGACATGGGCGATCCCCATGGCCCCTCCCCCGGAGAGCACCAGCGCGATCTTGGGCCTGTGCGTCTCTGGCGCTGCGGCGGCCGCCGGCGTGGCTGCAAGCACCCAGCTGGCCGCCAGCGCTAGGCCGGCGGCGACAAGGCTTCGGAGGCGCTGACCCGGGCGTGACATGCGACCAGACGCTAAGCGCCGCCCTTACGGCCGGTATCCGGCGCTCACCCGAGAGCGGCCTGCATCATCACCTTAGCGCGTGGCCGGCAGGGTCGACGCTCGCGTCCGTCCGTTGCAGACGCTTCGCGGTGCGTCGCTCGGCGTAGAGTTCGCTCGCGCCTCTACGGCAGCCGGTAGAACTTCCGCGCCGTGTCGTGGTAGACCAACGCCTTCTCGCTGGCTGAGGCGCCGGCCGTGATGCGCTTGAAGGCGTTCCACAGGTTGGCATAGCTGCAGCTGGCTCGGTCGACGGGGAAGTTGCTCTCCAGCATCGACCGCTCGGGCCCGAACGCCTCGATGCAGGCCTCGATGTACGGCCGCCACGCCTGCGCCAACTCAGCGGACCCCGGAAGCACCTCGCGCTTGTGGTGACCAAAGCCGCAGATC
>DASXKT010000159.1:0-6421 GCA_036496685.1 Phenylobacterium sp. | reverse complement strand
TGATCGTGAGCTTCCTGCTCGCCCTGATCATGATCTTCGGCTACTTCCACCAGGCGCATGGCGACATGCGCCAGTTCGGCGAGGCGGTGCTGCGCTGGATGCACGTGTTCTTCGGCATCCTCTGGATCGGGCTGCTCTACTATTTCAACTTCGTGCAGATCCGGGTGATGCCGGCGGTGCCCGCCGAGCTGAAGCCCGGTGTCTCCAAGTACATCGCGCCCGAAGCGCTGTTCTGGTTCCGCTGGTCGGCGCTCGCGACCGTGATCATGGGCCTGGCGATCGCCGGCAGCCGCGGCTACCTGGTCCAGACGCTGAGTTTCGGCCTGGCCGGCACCAGCGACCCGGCGAGCCCCAAGCAATACGCCCTGCTGGGCCTGGGCATGTGGTTGGGCATCATCATGATGCTCAACGTCTGGGGCATCATCTGGCCAAATCAGAAGCGTGCGCTCGGCCTCGTCGAAGCGGATGCCGACACCAAGGCCAAGGCCGCGCGGGTCGCGATGCTGGCTTCGCGCACCAACATGCTGCTGTCGCTGCCGATGCTGGTGGCCATGACCATGTCGCAGACCATCTTCGGCTGATCGCGCCGGAAAACGACGTTGTGAAGGCCCGCCTTAACCGGCGGGCCTTTTCATGAGCGCCATGAGTGAACCCGATCCTTCGAGCCCCCAGAACGGCGACCTCGACGCCCTGATCCGACGGGTGGACCCTGATCGCTGGCTCTCCAGCCGCTTCATTGGCCAGGGCGCCGCGCGCGCCGACGTGATCGCGCTCTACGCTTTCGACCACGAATTGGCGCGGGCGCCGCGGGTGGCCTCCAACGCGTTGCTTGGCGAGATGCGACTCACCTGGTGGCGAGAGGCGCTGGACGAGATCTTCGAGGGCCGGCCGGTGCGCCAGCACCCTGCGGCGCAGGCGCTGGCCGCGGCGGTCGCGCGGCGTGGCCTCGAGCGGGAGCCGCTTGAGACCATGATCGACGCCCGCTACCGCGAGCTCGATTCAACGCCGATGACCCAGGGCGAGGTGCTCGACTGGGCGCGCGATACCGGCGGCCTTGCCGCGCAGCTGGCGGCGCAGACGCTCGACCCGGCCACCGAGGCGAAGATGGCGTTGGCAGGCGGTTCGGCTTGGTCGCTGGGCAAACGCCTGGCCGACAACCCGGACCTTCGTCCGACCTTCCTGAAGGTGATCCACGCCGCGCGCAGCGCGTCGCGTAATCTCAGTGTCGCGGCCTTTCCGGCGGTGGCGCACGCCGCCCTGGCAGGTCGCCCGTCGCAGAATGACTTTGCGCGCCGGTTGCGCCTGACCATCGCGGTGGCGCGCGGCAAGATCTGAGGCTCAGGCGGCGGGGCGCCACGGCCGCAGCCTGGGCCGCCAGCGCGGCACGGCGGCCGCGAACGCCGGGTAGTCGTTCGGGAAGGTCCGACGCAGCGTCGGCTCTTCGTAGAGCACCACGAAGGCGTGGAATCCCAGCCAGACGCTGACCCCGTAGACCAGAAGGCGGACGTCGGCGAACAAGGCCGCCTGACCCAGGATGATCGCCACCACCGCGACGTACATGGGGTTGCGCACTCGCCGATAGGGGCCGGCCACCACCAACCGCTCAGGCGGCGCGACGGGGGCCGGTGTCCCGCGCCCCTGCAAGGCGAATCGACCGAAACATTCCAGGAGCAGCAGGAGCCCGCCGACGATCGCGACGCCGCCCAGCGCCATCAGCCAGGCCGGCGCGCTACCCAGCCGCCAGTCGGTGATCGCCCAGGGAAGGTAGCCGGCGAGCGTCCCCGGCGCGATGAGGAAGAAGACTGCGGACCAGAAGAGGGCCGAGCTCGGCCGCATGGGCGACTCCAGCGTCAGCGCAATCTAGCACGACCGCACCGCCCGTCGCGCGGACCTACTCCGCGGCCAGAGGCGCCTTGGTCCCGGAGATCCACGCGGCGAGGTCGGCGAGCGCGCGCTCACCCATCAGTCGCTTCTTGGCCCGGCCGCGCTCCTTGTGCGGCAGTCGCTTGCCGTCAGCGCCGTGACGCGGCGGCTCGAGCGGCGGGAGCAGCCCGTAGTTGATGTTCATCGGCTGGAACGAACCTTTTCCCGCGTCGATGTGACCGCCGGTGATGTGGCCGATCAGGGCTCCCAGCGCCGTCGTGGCGGGAGGTGGCGCCGCCTGTGCGCCCAGGCGCTCGGCGGCGGCGAAGCGGCCGGCCAGGAGACCGACGGCCGCGCTCTCCACATAGCCCTCGACGCCGGTGACCTGGCCCGCAAAACGCAGCCGCGGGTCGAGCTTCAGCCGCAAGGAGCCGTCCAGCAGGGCCGGCGAGTTCAGGAAGGTGTTGCGGTGCAGGCCGCCCAGCCTCGCGAACACCGCCTTCTCCAGCCCCGGGATCATGCGGAAGATCTCGGTCTGGGCGCCGTGCTTCAGCTTGGTCTGGAAGCCCACCATGTTCCAGAGCGTGCCCAGCGCATTGTCCTGGCGCAGCTGGACGACCGCCCAGGCCTTCTCCTGCGGATTGTGTTCGTTGGTCAGGCCGACCGGCTTCATCGGTCCGTGGCGGAGCGTCTCGCGTCCGCGTTCGGCCATCACCTCGATGGGCAGGCAGCCGTCGAAGTAGGGGACATGTTCCCAGTCCTTGAACTCCGACTTCGGTCCGCTCAGCAGGGCGTCGATGAAGGCCTCGTACTGCGGCTTGTCCATCGGGCAGTTGATGTAGGCCGCCGCATCTCCGCCGGGGCCCTCCTTGTCGTAGCGCGACTGGCGCCAGGCGACGCCCATATCGATCGATTCCAGGTGCACGATCGGGGCGATGGCGTCGAAGAACGAAAGCTCGCCTTCGCCGGTCAACTTCAGGATCGCGTCCGACAGGGCAGGGGAGGTGAGGGGGCCTGTGGCCACGACGACGCTGTCCCACTCGGCCGGTGGCAGGCCTGCCACTTCCCCGCGCGCAATGGTGACCAGCGGATGAGCCTCCAGGCGCTCGGTCACCGCCTGGGCGAAGCCGTCGCGGTCCACGGCCAGGGCTCCGCCGGCCGGCACCTGGTGGGCGTCGCCGCAGCTGAGGATGAGCGATCCCAGCTTGCGCATTTCGGCGTGCAGCAAGCCGACTGCGTTGCCCGTCCAGTCGTCGGCCCGGAAGGAGTTGGAACACACGAGCTCGGCCAGGCGATCGGTCTGGTGGGCGTCGGTGCCGCGCACCGGGCGCATCTCGTGCAGGACGACCGGGACGCCGGCCTGGGCGATCTGCCAGGCCGCCTCGGAGCCGGCCAGGCCGCCGCCCACCACGTGCACGGGGCGAAGGGGGGAATTCTGGGGCTTCATGCGTGGCTAACTAGCAACGATTACACGAGATCGCGAGCGGGGCCTTGCACGAGTGCGAGCCTATCCCCACCCTTGCATCCAAAGGGGTGGCCGACTCGTTCATGCAGATCGAGGCCGGGCCTAGGGACGAGGATGTCGGGGTTTAAGCCCGCCGATGCGGCGCTAGAGGGATTTCGGATTACACGGGAGAACCCACGGGCGTTCGGCGCCTGGGTGGGCGCGTCGCTGCTTGTCAGCGTGCTGGGCCCGGTGATCACCGTGCTGATGCCGGCCGACGTCAGGCATGGCCTGGAGACCATCACCGCTAACGAGACGCCGACCGCGGGTCAGTTCCTCGACGCCCTGATCCTGGTGGCGCCGATCCTGGCGCTGGGGCTGGCCATCCAGTGCATCATGGCCGCGGCGGTCTATCGGCTGATCTTCCGGCATGAGGACACCCGCTTCGGCTACCTGCGGCTGGGCGCGGACGAGCTTCGGCTCATGGGCCTGACGGTGATCTACATCGGCCTGATCATGTGCCTGGTGGTCGGGGTGACGATGGCCTCGGCCATCGCGATCGCGCTTGCCTCCGTGGCCGGCACGGCGGTGGCGAGCTTCGTCGGCCTGGTGGCCTGGCTGTTTTCCGTCTGCTTGGTCGTCTACGTCCTGGTGCGGCTTTCGCTGGCGCCGGTGGCGACCTTCGCGGAGCGTCGGCTGGCGATTTTTGAATCCTGGTCGCTCACTCGCGGCTACTTCTGGCGGCTGCTTGGCGCCTACGCGCTGGCGCTGGCTTGCATCGTGGTGATCGGCTTCCTGGTCATCGTGATCTTCACCGGTATCGCCGGGGCCATCATGTTGCTGAGCGGCGGGCAACTCGCAGACGTTGGCAACATCCTGAAGCCTGATGAGACCTCTCTCAGGAGCTATTTCAGCATTGGGCTGATCGCCTACATGATCGTGAGCAGCGCCTTCAGCGCGCTCTACAACGCCGTGATCGCGGCCCCCGGGGCGGTGGCCTACCAGCAACTGCACGGCCACCCGCCCAGCCAGCACTTGACCGCCCAGCCGGAGGCCAGCTGAAATCGCGGCCAATATGAGCGGCTTCTCCGCGAGCGATGCGGCGCTGGAAGGCTTCCAGGTGCTGCGAAGCCATTGGCGCGTGGTGCTCGGCTGGTGCGTCTTCACACTGCTGAGCTTCGTAGGGCTGGTGGTTGCGGCCTTCATCGTCATCGCCCTCGTGACGATCAATGCGACGTCGAAGGACCAGGCCAGCATGCTTGGCGGTACGGCCGGCGGTCTTGTCCTCGGACTCGGCGGAGCTGCGATCCAGTGGATGGTCCTGGCCGCGCTCTACCGCATGAGCCTGCGTGCGGGAGAGACGCCCGGCGCCTACTATCTTCGCCTCAGCAAGGACGAGGGGCGTCTGTTCGGGCTCTGGTTCGTGCTGTTGGTCCTGTTCCTGTGCCTGATCACCGCCGGCTTCCTGGCCGTGAGATGGCTGGCGCACTACGGCGCGGCCGCCGCCGGCCTCGGCACGCTCGCGTTCGTGTTGCTCATGCTTTGGCTGGCGATCCGGACCAGCCTGGCGGGGCCCGCGAACTTCGCCACTGGCAGGTTCGGGCTGGCCGACTCGTGGCGCCTGACCCGCGGCCGCTTCTGGGCGCTCGTCGGGATGTCGGTGCTGGCGGGCTGCCTGCTGGCGCTGATCGCCGTCGTGCTGTTCGTGTCCGTGGCCCTGTTGCAGGCGGCGATCGGCGGGTTCCATACGCTCGCCCCCGTAAGCCTCTCCGATCCGCAGGCGCTGGCCGAGCGGCCGGGCGCCTACGTTTTTGGGCTGATCGCCGAACTGGCCGTCGGACCGCTCTACCTGGTCATCGGTCAGATGCCGTTCGTTGCGGCCTACAAGGCGTTGTCGGCGGCTGAGCGCTAGGCGGCGGCGCTGGGGCGCGCCGAGGCGCGGTCGTGCCAGGCCTTGAGGTTCGCGTACTCCGCCTCAAGCGGCAGACCGATCCAGTCCGCGAAGTCGACCGTCGTCAGCAGGCAGATGTCGGCCATCGAGAACCGCTCCCCAGCCAGCCAGGTCTTGCCGTCGAGTTCGCGGTTCAGGTAGCGCTGGGCGCCCCTGTAGGTCTCCTTGTTGGACTCGCCGAAGTCCTTGAACTGGGTCAGGAGGGCTGCGGTTCGCGGGTGGGCGTGACGCCAGAAATTGCCCACCGGCATCATCACGGTGAACTCCGTGCGGCGGACCCACATGTCGACCAGCGCCTTTTCAACCGGCGTCACGCCGAACATCGGAGGTTCGGGGTTGGTCTCGTCGAAGTAGCGGCAAATCGCGACGGTCTCGGCGATGCAGGTCCCGTCGTCGAGCTCCAGTGCGGGGACCTGGCCCATGGAGTTCTTGGCGCGGAATTCCGGCGACTTGTGCTCGCGCTTCATCATGTCGACCCGCGTCTCCGGCAAATCGATGCCCTTCTCCGCCAGGAAGATGCGCACGCGGCGCGGATTGGGAGCTGGGTTCGGCGCGCCGTAGAGGATCATGAGGGGTCCAATCTGATCGGAGATCGGAGAACTCTACACATCCCTCCTCAATAGGGGAGGGACGACGCGTCTTTAGGGGAGGGACGACGCGCTAGGCGCTGACCCGCTGCTTCTGCGCGCCGGCCCGCTGGCGGTGGCGTTCAAGGAGTTCCGCGAGGTAGCGGCCCGTCCAGCTCTTGGGGCTGGCGGCGACCTGTTCGGGGGTTCCGGTTGCAACGATCTCGCCGCCGCCATCGCCGCCCTCAGGACCGAAGTCGACCACCCAGTCGGCGGTTTTCACGACATCGAGGTTGTGCTCGATGACAACCACGGTGTTGCCCTGGTCGACCAACTCGTGGAGCACCTCGAGCAGCTTCTTGGTGTCTTCGAAGTGGAGGCCGGTAGTGGGCTCGTCCAGGATGTACAAAGTTTTGCCGGTCTGCCGGCGGCTGAGTTCGCGCGCGAGCTTGATGCGCTGGGCCTCTCCGCCCGAGAGCGTGGTGGAGGATTGGCCGAGGTGCAGATATCCCAGCCCCACGCGCACCAGGGTTTCCAGCTTCACTTTGATCTGCGGAATGTTTTCGAGCACGCCCAGCGCTTCTTCTACGGTCGCTT
>DASXKT010000158.1:0-3704 GCA_036496685.1 Phenylobacterium sp. | reverse complement strand
CAGATGACCGGAACCATCACCGCACCGTCCAGGCCCTTGAGCCAGGACCAGGGCCGTCAGATCGTCTACCGCACGCGCGGACGTCGCCACGGCCCGATTACTCGGCTGATGAGCCCCGGCGACCTTGGCCAGGTGCTCAAGCCGTTCGTCTTCCTGGACCTTTTCGGCACCGAGGCGAGCTCCTTCTCCGGCTTTGGCCTGCATCCCCACTCGGGAATTGCGACGTTGACCTACCTCTTCGAAGGCAGCGTCCGTTACGAGGACACGACCGGCGCCACCGGCATATTGCCGGAGGGCGGCGTCGAGTGGTTCAAAGCCGGCGCCGGCGCTTGGCACGGCGGCGGCGCGGGCGACACAGGGCGCACCCGCGGGTTCCAGCTTTGGATCGCCCTCCCGCCCGATCACGAACTTGGGCCGGTGGAAAGCATCTACCAGGCGCCCGGCGAAATCGCCCAGGAGGGTCCAGCCCGCGTCCTCCTCGGCCAGCATGGCGGCGGCGCCAATGCGCTCACGACGCCGTCACCGATGGACTATCTGGCTGTCCGCCTGAAGGCCGGCGAATCCTGGCGCTACACGCCGCCGGCCGACCAAACCGTCGCCTGGCTTGCCATGGCGAAGGGCGCGGTGGTCACGCCGGGCCTCGTCGAGGCCGGCGAACTCGTGGTCTTCGAGCCGTCCAACGCCGCGATCGCCATCCGCGCGACGCAGGATACAGAGCTCGTCCTGGGCTCTGCCGTCGGCCATCCGCACGACCTCGTGCTCGGCTACTACTCCGTCCACACCAGCCGGGCCTCGTTGGAGGCCGGTGAACACCGAATCAACGAGATCGGCCGTCGCTTGCAGGAGGAGGGGCGCTTGCAGGAGTAGGGGCGCTTGTAAGGCTGACCGCCCGCCAGCGCTCAGATGCCCGCGTACCACTCGTAGCCGCGGTCCTCCCAGAAGCCGCCCTTGCCGCGCCCGATCTGGGCGAAGTCCTCAACGGCCTCGAGCCGCATGATGTACTTGGCCTGCTTGTAGCCAAGCTGGCGCTCGACCCGCAGGCGCAGCGGCGCGCCATGCGCCACCGGCAACGCCTTGTCGTTCATGGCATAGGCCAGGATCGTCTGCGGGTGGTAGGCGTCGATCAGGTCGATGCTCTCGTAGTACTGGCCCGAGCCGTCCAGCGTCTCCTCCAGCGTGTCGCCACAGTGAAAGACGATGTAGCGGGCGTTCTTCTTCAGTCCGGCCTGGTCCAGCAACGGGCCGAGCCGCGCACCGCTCCACTTGGCGATCGACGACCAGCCTTCCACGCAGTCGTGGCGAGTGATCTGGGTGCGCGCGGGGAGCGCCCGGACCTGGTCGAGGCTGAGCGACAGCGGCCGCTCAACCAGGCCGTCCACCACCAGCCGGTAGTCGGCGAAACCTTTCGCCAGGTGCGCCCGGTAGTCGGCGTCTGCGGGGTCGATGGAGCCGTTGGGCCGGAAATCAGGCGAGATGTCGGAGGGATGAAACTCGCGGGCCAAGGCCTTGCGATCGACGACCAGCCGCTGGGCGCGCCGGGTCAGACCCTCGGCGCTGGCCAGGAAGCCGATGCCTTTCGGGTTGTTGGTGATCTTGTCACAGGCGCCGAGCACCAGCGCCCCGGCCGAAGCCAGGGCAGCCTGCAGCCAGCCGCGACGATGGGTTGAGAGCGTCATGCGGCGTCTCGGGTTTCAGGCACGATCGCGTAGCGGCCGGTGATCATCGAGCGGATGTTGTTCCAGGTTCCCGACGCGACCACCATGAAGAGGTGCAGAACGACAAAGCCGACGATCGTGAAGGCGGTCAGAAAATGGATGGTCCGCGCCGACTGCCGGCCGCCGAAGAAGTCCACCAGCCATGGGGCAGCAGCATTGAACCCCGGCGACATGGAAAGCCCGGTCGCCACCATCAGCGGCAGCAACACCAGCACGACCCCGAGATAGGCGCCCTTCTGGAGGACGTTGTAGTGGCGCGCCTCCTCGCCTTTGGGGAACTCGAGGTGGGCGTGGGTGACGATCTCGCGCCAGACATTCTGCGGCTTAACGTCCGCGGCGGTGGGCACGAGGTCCCGGCGGATATGGCCGCCGATCAGGCCCACCAGCCAGTAGGCAAGGCCGTTGATCACGAACACCCAGGCGAAGAAGAAGTGCCAACGCCGGCTGTCGGCCAGATCGCGGAAGCTGGGCACCGTCGCCCACGCCGGGAAGGCCACGGGCGTGCGCGAACCGACTTTGCCCGAGTAGCCGAGCACGCCGGTGGTCTCGAACTTCGCTGAGCCGATCTGGGTGACGCCGATCATCCGGTCCCCCTTGTCCTCGGCCCCGATCGAGACCCAGGGATGGGCGAAGGTCGATTTCATGCCCCAGTAGAGCGCCGGGTGGGCTCCGAAGATGTTGAGCCCGCTCATCAGGAGCAGGGTCAGCGCCAGGACGTTGATCCAGTGAGTCAGCCGCGTGACCGCCGCATGGCGATAGACCAGCACCTTTCTTGGTTCGGCCATGTTTGAACGCTCCTCCCCCGAAGCGGCCCGCAGAAGCTGACTTGAGTCTGACATACTCGGTATTCGGGCGCGAGCCGGGATGGTTACCGCGCCCGCTAGGCGATCACCGCCACCACCCCTAAGCTCCGGCGTGAAATTGCGGGGAGATAATCTTGGGTCAAGCGGCGGAAGTTTGGCGCGGCAGCGTTGCGAGCTGGGAGTGCGACGCGATGGGCCACCTGAACGTCGGCTTCTATGTGGCCAAGTCTATGGAGGGCCTGGCTGGGCTGGCCGCCGAACTCGGCATGCCGAAGGCCTTCGCGCCCGATGCACGAGCCACCCTGATCGTCCGTGAGCAGCATATCCGCTTCCTGCGTGAAGCGCGGCCGAACGCACCCCTGGTCATGACCGGCGGCGTGGTGGAGATCAGCGAGTGCGACGCGCGTGTCCTACTGCTGCTGCGCCACCGCGACGGGGACCTGGCTGCGAGCTTCCAGACCGTCGTCACCCATGTCACTGCGCGCGAGGGCCGCCCGTTCCCCTGGCCCGCGCGAGTGCTGGAAAGCGCCGAGGCGCTGAGTATTGCAGTCCCGCCCGAGGCGGCGCCGCGCAGCATCGGGCTGGAGCCAGTGGAGAGCCGCGCCAGCCTGGCGCGCGCCAATGAGCTTGGCATCCGCCGGACAGCTCTTGGTGCGGTCGGCACTGACGACTGCGACGTCTTCGGGCGCATGCGCACCGAGCAGGTGATGGCCCGTATCTCCGACGGGATTCCGCACTTCTTCGACGGCCGCCGGCCGGGCGCGTCTGAGCTCGGGAGCCGAGCGGGCGGGGCGGCGCTGGAATATCGGGTGATCCATCTCGACTGGCCGCGGGCCGGTGACCGGGTGGAGCTACGCTCCGGCGCATCGGGCGGCGACGCGCGCTTCCGCAAGCTGACGCACTGGCTGCTGGACCCCGACAGCGGCCGGGCATGGGGCGTGGCCGAGGCCATCGCCGTCTCCTTCGACCTGGAGACCCGCAAGATCGTCACCCTGAGCGAGCAGGCCCTGGCCGAGGCGGACGCGCAGGTGATCGAGGGCCTGACGCTCTAGGCTCCGGACTCATAACCACCAGATCATGATGGCGGCGAGGTGGACTGCGGCGGCGTAGTTGGCCGCGAGCTTGTCGTATCTGGTGGCGACGCGTCGGTAGTCCTTGAGCCTGCAGAACATGCGCTCGATGAGGT
>DASXKT010000157.1:0-3831 GCA_036496685.1 Phenylobacterium sp. | reverse complement strand
TTCTTCCCAGGGGTGATCTACCACCTGACCCTGTGGATTCCCGCGCACCACCGCGGCCGCGCGATCAGCCGGTTCTATGTGGCTGGGCCGCTGGCCTCGGCGGTGATGGGCGCGGTCGCGGGCGGCCTGCTCGGTCTTGAGGGCCACCTTGGCCTGGCGGGCTGGCAGTGGTTGTTCCTGGTGCAGGGGATGCCTGCGATCGCGATGAGCCTGATCTTCCTGCTCTACCTGCCCGACGTTCCTGCAACGGCGAAGTGGCTTTCTCCCGACGAAAAGCGATGGCTCGAAGGCCGCCTTGACGCCGATCGCGCCATCACCACCGAGCAGGGCGAGCACACCAGGTTCAAGGCGCTGCGAGACCCCCGGGTCCTCGCTTTTGTGGCGCTGAATTTCATGACGCTTGGGGCCTACTACGCCTTCAACCTCTCGGCGCCCACGGTTCTACAGACAGCGACGGGGATGAGTGCGGGCCGGATCGGCTTCTTCGTTTCGATCGCGGGTTTGATGGGCGCCGTAGCGATGATCTTCAACGGCTGGCACTCCGATCTCAGGCGCGAGCGCTATCTGCACCTCGCCGCCCCGCTCCTGGTCCAGGGCGCATGCTTCGCGGTCATGGCCACGACCCATGTCCCGACGGTGATGCTCACCGCCTACATGGTGCTGATCACCGCTAACTGGGCGTCTGCGGCCGTCATATGGCTGGTTCCCGGCGAGATACTCGATCCGCGCTCCGTCGCCGTGGCGGTGGCGGCGATCAACGGCATCGGTCAGCTGGGTTCGTTTGTCATGCCCTACGCGTGGGGTCTGGCGAAGGACGCCACCGGAGACTTTCATGCCGGCTTGGCGGCGCTGACTGCGCCCTACCTGATCGCCGTGGCGATCGTGCTCGTCCTGCGCCAAGGGCACAGGCGACGGCGGCTCGCCGTCGCCTGAAGACCTGAAGTTCGGCGCCTACTTGCCGCCGCCAGCCAGGGCGGAGGCCGAAGTCTTGGCCGGAACCGCGGAGGGAGCCATGCCGCCTTCAGCGCGGCGGCGCGGCCCCATCATGGCCTGCGCGGCGGCCAGTTCGCCCGCGTCGAGCACGCCGTCGTGGTTCTTGTCGAGCACATCGAAGTATTTGAGCAACTGAGTGCCGATCCCGCCCTTCAGCTCGGCCTTCTCAAGCTTTCCGTCGAGGTTGTCGTCCATCATGCCGAGCATGCGGGTCTTGCCCATCTCGTCCTCGTAGGCGACGCGGTGCTGCGCGGTCTCCTCGACCCAGCGGTAGCTGAGCGACGTGAACAGCATCTCCTGGAAGGACTGCTCGCCCCACGAGACGTTGATCTTCGGGTCAGGGTTCGACGGATTGCGCTTCGAGTTATCGTAGACGTAGTGCGCGACCAGCTTCGAGCCCGCCGGCACCTTGATCGGCTCGGCGAAGGTGTATGAGCGCTGCCAGTTGAAGTCGTACCGCGGCAGGCTCAGCAGCAGCTTCATCTTGCCGTCCGGGTACTGGATCCAGAGGTCCGACGAATAGGCGCGGTAGTGGGCGTGCGGGAACGCCGAGTAGAGCAGCGCGTCGTGCGGGAACTGCACGTAGGCGGTTTCCTGGTGCCTCGCCTCACCCGCCGGGATCTGGATGGTCGGATCCATCACGACGACGTTGTGCATGATAAGTTCCGGCGGCTTGTCGTAGAAATAGAGCGCCACCTGGCTCTTATCGACCGCCTCCTTGCCGAACGGCGTGTAGTGCATCTGGAAGCCGATGGCGCCGCCCGGCGGCAGGTAGACGCCGGCGTTGGTCGGCTCGATCGAGGACTCGGCGCCCACGGCGTAGCCGGCGCCCAGCGACGCGGCCCACTTCGTTTCGGAGGACTTTCCGTCGGCGGGCATCTCGGCCATCCAGCCGGTTAGCAGGTGGTGCACGCCCTGACGCGAACCCGGCTTCACGGTCGAGGCGCGGACCCACTTGCCTTCCGTCAGCGTGCCAGGCACCGCCGGGCGCTGATAGTCGACCACGCCCGAGGCCGGGATCGTGTAGGCCGGCACCTCGATGATCAGGTCCGGCTTGCCCAGCGGCCACTCCTGAGCCACGTGTTTCACCGCGCCCAAGGGGTCGGCGCCCTCGCCGCGCGGCGCGCCCTGCTCGATCCAGTGGACGACGGTCTTGATCTCGTCAGCCGTCAGCCGCTTGTCGTCGGAGAATTTCCCGACGTGCGGATCGGCGTGATAGGGCGGCATCCGGTCGGTGCGGATCACCTCGCGGATCATCGGGGCGAAGCCCTTGACCATCTGGTAGTTGGTCATAGCGAAGGGGCCGATGCCGCCTTCCTGGTGGCAGGCTACGCACTTGGCTTCGAGGATCGGCGCCACATCCTTGGTGTAGGAGACCTTGGTCACCCCACGCTCGGGGAAGGCGATGGCGGCGCCTTTGCTGGGCGCGGCGCCTGCGACCGTCACCGCCTGGCCGGCGACCAACTCGTCCAGGGCCTTGGCAGTCTGCCCGCCGGCCAGGGCGCCACGGTAGGCGACCTTCCAGCTCTTGGGGTCGATCACGAAGACCTCCGCCGAGCGCGTCACGCCCAGCGATTCGCCCACCAGCTGATAGGCGTCCATCAGGATCGGGGTGTCATAACCGGCCTTCTGAGCTTCGGCCTGAATAGCCTCGCGGGTGTCCTTCAGGTTCGAGTTCAGCATCACGAACTCGACGCCCTTGGAGCCGTAGGCCGCCTTGAGGCTCTTCAGCGCCGGCGCGAGCCCGCGCATTACCGCATCGCCGTTGGCCTGACTGACGATCACCACGGCCTTGGCGTCGGCTAGCCGGTAGAGCTCGTGGGCCTCCATATTGGCGTCCACCAGCATGAAGTTGTCGACGCTTACCGGCGCCATGGCCACGGTCGCCGTCGCGCTGGCGCCCTGGGCGAGCGCGTTGGGCGAAGTCGCATCGCTGGAGCAGCCTGCGATCGCTGCTGTGCTGGCCAGCAGGACCAGGCCGCCAAGTTTTGCACGGTTCATCGCGTAACTCCCCAAAACTCGCTCACAGCATAGCTTGATGGCGGCCTAATAGCAGGCCTTACGCCGTATATTCGGCCAACCACGCTACACCAATATTTCTGAGCACGCATTGCGGGGCGCCTTGCGATGAGTAGTCGCCGCCGGCCAGCAGTTTGGATGCACGGGGGGATAGCAGGGATCGAGGAACACGGCGGGAGGTCGGCGGGTTCTCACCGGACCCCATGGAGACCCCGCATGTTTATTCTCCCGAAGCTTCCCTACGACTACGCCGCGCTGGAGCCTACGCTGTCGGCCGACACGCTCCACACTCATCACGACAAGCACCACAGGACCTACGTCGAGAAGACCAACGAACTGGTCCGTCCGGCGGGCCTCGATGGGCGATCGCTCGAGGACGTGGTCCGCGAGGCATATCGCAAGGGCGACACCAAGCTGTTCCACAATGCGGCTCAAGCCTGGAATCACGCCTTCTTCTGGCCCTGCATGACGCCTCCCGGCGCCCGTGCCGCGGGCGCGCCCGGCGCCGGGTTGAAGTCTGTGATCGAACGGGCCTTCGGCGGTCTCTCCGCCCTGAAGGAAGCCTTCGTGACCGAGGGCGCCGATCACTTCGGTTCGGGCTGGGTCTGGCTTGTCACCGGGTCGGACGGCCTGAAGGTGATCTCGACCCACGACGCGGACGACACCCTGATCAAGGACGGGCTCTTCCCGCTGCTGGTCTGCGACCTTTGGGAGCACGCCTACTACCTGGACTACAAGAACGACCGGAAGGCGTTCCTGCAGCGCTGGTTGGATGAGGTGGCCAACTGGGATTTCGCCGAGCGCCAACTCGCCGCCTCG
>DASXKT010000156.1:0-19846 GCA_036496685.1 Phenylobacterium sp. | reverse complement strand
TTCAGGTGCGGCCAGCGGCGCTTGAACCAGCGGTCCAGGCGCACCCCCTCCTCGCCAGGGTCGACGTAGAGGGTGCGGACCTCTTTCACGCGCGGATCTTCCGAGGGGCGGCAAGCAACAAGGTTCGCATCGCCCCCTTATGCGATGCCCGCTCGTCCCCGAAAAGGCGTCAGGCGTGCGGCCCTATGGACTGGGCGACGCCGCGAGCGTCATAGACCTCGGTGCCCTGGGGCTTCGGGCCCTTGCCCATCACCACTTCGATGGTCGAGATCAGGGACGGGGCGCTCCCGCCGACGTTGAAGCCGGTGCCGACACCGACTGCACCCCCGCCGTTCCAGCCGAAGTTGCCGCCGCCGACGCCGATGCTGATCTGCGACCCGGGACTGCCGCCGTCGCCTCGCATGAACCGGTCGGACACCCGGAACCAGTCATAGCCCTCAGCGAGGGCAATGTCGGCCGCACGCCGCAGCGCAAAGTCGCTGACGACTTCGGGCGGCGCACCCGGGCCGCCGTGGAAGCTGACGCGATAACGGCCGGGCTCGATCCGATATTCCGAAAAGCCGACGCCCTGTGGACTTGCCGCTGGCTGGTAGAAAGTCGGCGGCGCGGGCGTCGCGCAGGCGGCCAACGCCAGCGAGGCGGTCAGGGCTGGAAGGATCAGGCGTGTCATCGCTCTTGGTCCGACGGAACCATCGCCCAGGGAAACGGACAAATGAGCGGCGCCGTTCCGCTCAGCCTAGCCCCAGGGCCGCCAGGAGTCCCGCCATGTCAGGCGGCGTGGGCGCTTCGACCCGCTTCTCGCCGCCGGAGGGGTGGGGAAAGCGCAGCGCCGCGGCATGCAGCATCAAGCGCGGGACAGCCAGGCCGCCGACCACCAGAGCCCCGCCATAGCGTGCGTCGCCGGCGATCGGACGGCCGATGGAGGCAAGGTGCACCCGCAGCTGGTGCATGCGGCCGGTCTCCGGATCGAGCTCCAGCAACGCTGCGACCGGCGCCTCTGCGACCGTACGATAGCGGCTGCGCGCCGCCTCAGCGTCCGGATGGTCCGGCGGACAGACGCGCGTGAACGCCTCGCGTCCCTGCTCGTCACGGCGCAGGGGGACGTCGATGATCCCCCCCTTCGGTTCAGGCGCGCCGGGTGTGACGATGGCCCGGTAGGTCTTGCCGAACTTGCGGCCCATCATGGCCTTACCGAGGAAGCCAGCCGCGGGCTTGGTTCGCGCCGTCAGGATGACGCCGGAGGTGTCGCGGTCCAGCCGGTGGATCAGCCGCGGACGGGCCTTGCCGGGCTTGGCGAAGGCCCACAGCAGTTCGTCCAGCGTATGAACCTGGCCGCGCCCGCCTTGGCTTGAGAGCCCGGCCGGCTTGTTCAGCGCCAGGATGTCCGGGTCCTCATAGATCACCAGGGACCGGACGAAGGTGATTTCGTCGCGCGAGAGCTTGATGGGGGTGAGCGGCTTCACCCCCTCCGTCTAGCGGAGCACGCCCCGCCTCGTCATCAGCCATGCGTACCAGGCGAAGAACAGACAGGCTGCGACGATGACCAGCGGCATCGCGAGGCCCGCGAGCCCGGAAGCGCCTGACGACATGGCGGCGTAGAGAACGCTGCCGACCGTGCCCAGCAGCGAGAGCGCGAACGCATGGAAGGCCCACCGCGACCGCAGGAGCAGCAGGATGGAGCCGGCGACTGACCCCCAGACCCCGATGGCCCAGACGGCGTGCATCCAGACGGGATAGGTCCGCATGTAGGCGATCTGCGCGTCGCTCATGTGCATCTGGCGATAGTAGGTTTCGCCCTGCAGATGGCTCATCGTGTAGTCGTAGCCGCCGAAGCCGTTCCAGAGCACGGCGATCACTACGACGACCCAGAAGTGCCAGGGCGTGCTGCGGCTGGTGTCTGTTGTAGCGGTCATGGCTCCCTCCCCAGGGATAGTTTGGGGAGAGCCTAAGGCGCGCCGGCCGGGATAACAACGGTCCGCGAACTAGCCGCCCCGCTCCCGGCGCAGGGCCGCCCAGCGTTCCAACCGCTCCTTGATCCGGGCTTCAGCTCCCTCGCCCTTTGGCTGGTAGAAGGTCTGGCGGTCCATCTCGTCGGGGAAATAGTCCTGGCCGGAAAAGCCCTCCGCCTGGTCGTGATCGTAGGCGTAGCCCTTGCCGTAGCCGAGATCCTTCATCAGCCGGGTCGGCGCGTTGCGGATGTGCATTGGCGGGGCGAGCGAACCAGTCTCCCGGGCTGCCTTCATGGCCGCGCCAAAGGCCCGATAGACCGCGTTGGATTTCGGCGCCGTGGCCAGGTGCACGGTGAGCTGCGCAAGCGCGATCTCGCCTTCCGGAGAGCCCAGGAAGTCGTAGGTGTCCTTCGCCGCGTTGGCCAGGATCAGCGACATCGGATCGGCCTCGCCGATATCCTCGACCGCCGCCCGGATCAGCCTGCGGGCGACGAACAGCGGATCCTCGCCGCCGTCCAGCATGCGCGCGAGCCAGTAGAGGGCGGCGTCCGGATCCGACCCCCGGATCGACTTATGCAGGGCGGAGATGAGGTTGTAGTGCTCCTCCCGGTCCTTGTCGTAGGCGGGGCTGCGCTTCTGCAGCACCTGGCCGAGTTCCTTTGTGCTGAGAGGCTTGGCCGAGCCGATGTTGAACAGGGTCTCGATCAGGGTCAGCACATAGCGCCCGTCGCCGTCGGCCAGCGCGATAAGCGCATCCCGCGCGTCCGGCTCCAGCGGCAGCGGCGAGCCTTCGAAGGTCTCGGCCTTGGTGATCAGTGATTCCAGCGCCGCATCGTCCAGCCGCTTCAGCACGAACACCTGGCAACGCGAGAGCAGCGCCCCGTTCAGTTCGAACGACGGGTTCTCCGTCGTGGCCCCCACCAGGGTGACGATCCCCTCCTCCACGAAGGGCAGGAAGCCATCCTGTTGGGCGCGGTTGAAGCGGTGGATCTCGTCGACGAAGAGCAGCGTCGACTGGCCGGCCAGCCGGCGCACGCGAGCCTGTTCGAAGGCCTTCTTCAGGTCCGCCACGCCAGAGAACACCGCCGATAGCTGCTGGAACTCGTAGCCGGCCTCCTTGGCAAGCAGACGGGCGATGGTGGTCTTGCCGGTGCCGGGCGGGCCCCAGAGGATCATCGAAGCCAGCCGCTTGGCCTCGGCCATCCGCCGGATCGGGCCGTTCGGCCCCAGCAGGTGATCCTGGCCCACGACTTCGTCCAGCCGCTGCGGACGCAGGCGGTCGGCGAGCGGCGATGGCGCCTGGGGCGTCAGGCCTGCGGCTTCGAAGAGATCGGCCATGTCAGCTTCTAGCAAACCCTTGGGGTCAGAGTGAGCGCTTGAAGGTCAGGATCGATCCGCGGCCTCATCGAACCTGGCACGCGCCGCGTCGATCTTGTCGCGGTTGGCGAACGCCCACTCGCCCAGCGCGTCGATCGGGCAGCGCAACGATTGGCCGAGCTCGGTCAGTTCATAGTCCACTCGAGGCGGGATGGTCGGCGTGACCGTGCGGGTCACCAGACCGTCGCGCTCCAAACCGCGAAGCGTCAGCGTCAGCATCCGCTGTGAGATGCCGTTGATCGCCCGGCGAATCTCGTTGAACCGCTTGGGGCCCGGCCCCAGCAGCATCACGATCATCACGCTCCACTTGTCGCCTACGCGGCTGAGGATGTCGGTCACCGGCCGGCAGGCGCTGGCCACTGACTCGACGCCGTTCTTCTCGATCCGAGCGAACAGCTCGTCATGCGAAAGGCCGCCGCGCGTCGTCACGGGGGTGATCTCGGAGACGGTCACATCGGTGTGCTTGGGTTCCAAAAAAGTGCCTTCTTGTGCGGTTTTAGGTGGTTACTCAAATAGTGCTGGTCACAAACTTATACCAGCATGAGGCCCTCCAGTGAACCTGCTCCATATCGATTCCAGCATCCTCGGCGACCATTCGGTCAGCCGTCGGATCTCCGCGGCCGCCGTAGCCGCGCTGCGCGCCGGCAGCCCCGGCGCAACCGTCACCTATCGCGATCTCGGCGCCACGCCTGCGCCGCATCAGTCTGGCGCGCTGCTGGCCGCACGCGGCCTAGCCCCCGACCAGCGCAGCGCTGACCAGGCCCGCGAGATCGCCGAGGCCGACGCCATCCTCGACGAGTTCCTCGCCGCCGAGGTCGTGGTGATCGGCGTGCCGATGTACAACTTCGGCATCCCCAGCCAGCTGAAGAGCTGGATCGACCACATCGCGGTGGCCGGCAAGACGTTCCGCTATTCCGAGGCGGGCGTCGAAGGTCTGGCAGGCGGTAAGCGGATCATCCTCGCCTCCTCGCGCGGCGGCTTCTACGGCCCGGACAGCCCGGCGGCCTCGTTGCAGCACCAGGAAAGCTACCTGCGCGGCTTCTTCGGGTTCATCGGCATCCAAAACGTGGAGGTCGTGGGCGCCGAGGGCGTCAACATCAGCCCCGACCACAAGCAGACGGCGCTCGAAGCCGCCGTGGCCCAAGCCGGCGGACTGGGCGAGCTTAAGAAAGCCGCCTAAGCCCGGAACGTCGCGGTGATCTGCCGGCCGTTGCGTTCGATCGTCACCTGCCAGACCGGCGCCGGGGCGCCCACCGCGCTGGTCAGGTCGTGGACGCTCTTGATGTCCCGGCCGTTGACCGCGCGGATGATGTCTCCGGCCTGCACGCCGATCTGTTGGGCGGCGCCGGCGCCGGTCTTGATCACCAGGACGCCGGCATGGAAGGGATCAAGGCCAACCTCCTCCGCCACCGCGGGCGACAGGTTGACCACCGTCGCGCCGTCGAAGGGGTTACGCCCGGCGATCAACCGCTCGTCACGGGCGGGGGTCGCCGGCGCGGCCTCCGCCTGCACGGTCAGGGTCTGCTCAGCGCCCCCGCGGCGCACGCCGACCTTCATGGCTTCGCCCGGCCGATGGTTGGCGACGGCGTAGTTCAGCCCCGCGGCGTCGACCACCGGCGCTCCATCAACCGAGGTCACCAAGTCGCCCTGCTTTAGGCCGGCGCGGGCCGAGGCTCCCCCTGGCCAGACGTCGGCGACCAGGGCGCCGTTGGGCCTCGAAAGCCCCATCGTCTTGGCGACGTCCGGCGTCACGCTCTGCAGGCGTGCGCCGAGCCAGGGACGGACCACCGTGTGGCCACCGCCCATCGCCGTCTCCACGACCCGCCGCACGACCGCGGCGGGGATCGCAAAGCCGACGCCCGAGGAGGTGCCGGACCGTGAAAGGATGAAGCTGTTCACCCCGATCAGTTCGCCGTCCATGCTGACCAGCGCCCCGCCGGAGTTCCCGGGATTGATCGCCGCGTCGGTCTGGATGTAGGCGCCGGCGTCGCCGTTGGGATCGGCGGTGCGGTTCAGCGCCGAGATAATTCCATTGGTCACCGTCTGGCCGACGCCGAAGGGGTCGCCGATGGCCAGCACAAGGTCGCCGACCTCGCTGTCGACGTGGTCACCGATGGAGAGCACCGGCAGCTTCTCGCCAGCCGGCAGGTCGATCTTGAGCACGGCGAGATCGGTGCGCGGATCGGCCAGCAGGATATGAGCCGGGAACTCACGCCGGTCGGCGAGCGCCACGGTAATCTCCTGGCCGTTCTCGACCACGTGGTTGTTGGTGACGATCACCCCATCGGCGCGGACGATTACGCCCGAGCCCAGCGAGCCCTCGATGCGATTGCGCGGCGCGCCGGCGCCGAACAGTTGCCAGAACGGGTCGACTTGTTGGCGAACCATGCGCTTGGAGGAGATGTTGACCACAGCCGGCGCGGCGCGCTTCACGACGGGGGCGAAGGACTGCTTCATGCCGATCGCGCTGGTCGGGACGATGCGAGGCGCCGGCTGGGCCGGGACCGCGCTTGAAAGCGCGCTGCCGGCAAGGAGAGCGAGGGTCGGGATCAGGACGCGATAGGCGCGCATGGTCTCTCCGTGCTTGGACTGCGACCAAGGTTCTGCGGGTTTTCGGGCGCTTTAATGGCAAAGCTCAAGCGGTCGCTGGCGCCTCTCGCCGATGCGGATGGGCCACGCCCCAAGCAACGAGGAAGGCCAGCACAAGCAGGCTGCTCGACACATAGATCGCCAGCCCAGGCATGTGCAGGGTCGCATCGTTGCGGATCGACCAGGCGAACGTCTCCCCGAAAAGGATCGGGCCGATGATCGCAGCCACCCCCTGCAGGCTCTGGACCGCGCCTTGCAGCTGTCCCTGCTGGGTTGGCGCCACCCGCTGGGTCATCAGGCCTTGGAGGCCCGGCAGGATGAAGCCTGAGAAGGCGAACAGCGGCGCGCCGAGGAAATAGGCCCACCCGCTCGCCGCGCTACCGTACCAGGCAAAGCCGAGCGCCCCGGCGACGATCCCGATCAGCACGACGCGCCTCTCGCCGAACCGGGCCACAGCCGGTCCGACCAGGAACATTTGAACGATCACGCCCATGATGCCGGTGATCGGGAACGCCAGCCCGAGCGTCGCAAGCGACCAATGGTAGCGGTAGGTCGCGTAGAGCACGAAGACCTGCGGCAGCACGATCTGCGACAGCTGGAAGAGGAAGGCGACGCTCGCCAGCGCCAGCAGCCCGGCCTGCGACTGGAGAAGCCGCAAGGACCCCAGAGGATTGGCCCGCTTCCATTCAAAGCGCGCGAGACGACGCGCCTTCGGAAGCGACTCCGGCAGGATGAGCAGGCCATAGAGCCAGTTGATCGCCGTCAGTCCAGCGGCCACCAGGAACGGCAGGCGGATGTCCTGCTGACCCAGGAAGCCGCCCAGCGTTGGGCCGAGCAGGAAGCCGAACGAGAAAGCCGAGCCCAGCATGCCGAAGCTCTTCGCGCGCCGCTCAGGCGGGGTCACATCGGCCAGATAGGCGCCGGCGGTCGCGAAGCTGGAGGCGGTCATGCCGTTCAGCACACGGCCGACGAACAGCCACCAGAGCGTCGGCGCAAAGGCCATGAACAGAAAATCTACCGCCAGGCCGAAGAGCGAGATCAGCAGGACAGGTCGGCGGCCCACTCGGTCGGACAGCACCCCCAAGATCGGACCGAAAACAAACTGCATCAGCCCCCAAGTGGTGGCGAAGAGCACGTTCCACTCGGACGCCGCGGCGGTGTCGCCGCCGGTGAACTGCTTGATCAAGTTGGGCAGGATCGGAATCATCAGCCCGAACGACGTCGAGTTCATCACCGCGCTGGCGAAGATGAAGCCGAATGCCGCCTGCCGGGGTCCGCGACCGCCGTGGGCAGCCGCATCGGCGCTCGCGACCTTGACGGCGTCATTCATGTCCGGCCCTCCGAGCCGCCAGCCTGAAACAAAACGCGAACTCGGGCAACATGGTTATGACACCCGCTCACGCATCGAAGCGATCTGAGCCCGCCAGAAGTCCGCGAGCCGCATCAGCAGATATTCGTCCGGGAAGCCGTGGCGCGCCGCGCCCGCCGGCACCTGGTCGAAGCCGCGGTGCTCCACGCTGACCCGCGTTTCCTCGCCTACAACCTCGAAGGCGACCTCCACCTCCGTGTGAAGTTCGACCGGGAAGTTCGCCTGCCGCCAGGAGAAAACCAGGCGGTTCGGCGGCTCCCAGACACGGATGCGTCCGATCTCGAAGACCTTTCCGCCCTCTCGGGTCTCGATCAGCCGGCCGGCCGGTCCGGGTTCGAACGAAAGCCGTCCCGGCCGGGGCGTGGTCTGGAAGAGTTCATTCGGCCGCCACCACTCGCCGATCTCGTTCACGAAGCCCGCGAACGCACGCTCCGGCGTCGCCCGGACCCGGAGCGCGACATAGACCTTCGAGGTCACCCCTCGTCCCCGCTCTTGGACGCCACGGTCTCGGAGCTCCGTTCGATATGGGCCTTGAAGGCGAGAAGTTGCTCGCTCCAGAGCCGTTCGGCCTCTTCCAGCCAGCGCAATAGATGGACCATGGGTTCTGGCCTCAGCGCATAGATGCGGACGCGCGCATCGAACGTCGGATGGGATTCCTCGACGAGCCCCGAGTGGCGCAAGGTCCGCAAATGGCGGCTCATGGCGGGCGGGGTAATTTCCAGTTCGCGGGCCAGCTCGCCGGCTGCCCGCGGCCCGCGGCTCAGCAGGTCGACGACGCGGCGACGATGCGGATCGGCAAGCGCCGCCAGCGTCCGATCGAGCTCGCCAGGGACGTCGCGGGCCGCGGCGGAGCTCACACCCACCCCGTGATCTTCAGTCCACTGACCGCCTCAGCCTCCTCGCGCGTCACGGCCTGCACCGTCTGGGCCACGGTCCAGATGTGCCCTTCCGGGTCGCGGCATCGATAGGTCCGGTCGCCGTAGAACTGCGTCGCCGGCTCAACCAGGATCTCGGCGCCGGCCGCCCTCGCCCGCTCGCAGTGGGCGTCGAGGTCCGTGGTGATCTGGATGTGTACGGTCTGGGTATTCTTGCCGCCGATGGATTTCGGGCTCTTGTGATCGGCGGTCCATTCGTTGCCGACCATCACCACGGCGTCGCCAAAGCGCATCTCCGAGTGTGCGAGCGTGCCATCCGCATCCTCGATCAGCATGGAAATCTCAAACCCGAACGCCTGCTCCAGCCAGGCGATCGCCGCCTTGGGGTCCTGGTAGCAGACCGCCGACATCAGGGGTGCGCGCCAATCAGCCATGGCCGGCCTCCTCCAGCGAGGTTGCAATCTTAAGGCCGCTGGCCCGCTCCATCTCTTCGCCGGAGACCACCCGGACCTCCTGGCTGAAATTCCAGATGTGCCCCTCGGGGTCCATCGCCCGATAGGTCCGCGCGCCATAGAACTGATCCTCCGGCTCGGCGGTGATCCTGGCCCCGGCGGCGCGCGCCCGTTCGCAATGGGCGTCGAGCCCGTCGGTCAGCTGGACACGCATGAACTGGGTGCCCGCGCCGTCCAGGCTGGCTGGGCTCTCCATCCTAGCCCCGCCGAGCTGTGGGCCGCTCCAGTTTCCGCCGATGCCCACCGGCGCGCCGCGGAACTCCATCTCGGCGTGTCCGACCTTGCCCTGGGCGTCGGTGAGCAGGGTCGTGGTTTCGAAACCGAAGGCCCTCTCCAGCCACTTCATCGCGGCGATGGGGTCTTTGTAGAAGACGCAGGCGACAAGTGCGGGACGGTCGGCCATAGCGACATCTCCTTGCCTTGATCTGCAATATTTAACACATATTGCAATTACCTCGTCAAGCCCGTCGCCGCCGCGGATTGGGCGAAACTCCCTTCACGACGCTGCGAGACGGCCCGAGCGGATCGATGGGCCGGGCGTTGGCCAGAGCCTGGGCCATCAGCGCCTGGACCCTCGGGTCGTCGAGCAGGGCGAGGTTCTCAAGTTTCAGGCTGCGAACCTGGCCCCCCGCCCCTTCCAGCAATCCCTCCGGATCATCGAGGTCCGCGCCATGGAAGAAGAACAGCCGCACCCACCGGGGATAGCAGGCGATGGAGAACACCACGTCCTCCAGCTTCTCGGACGAGCCGTAGCCGATCGCGAGCGCGTTGTAGTTGTCGTAGACCAGCTCCACCGCGCCCGGCAGGCGTCGCCGCATCTCGGCGCGTGCGGCGCGGATGTCGGCGGCGACTTCGTCCGAGAACTTGTCGATGAAGCCCTGTATCTGGGTCTCGGCATCCATGGCCGAAGCCTGCGCCGCCGCCCGCGGCAGGGCAACGTCAGTGTGCGAGCGACCGGCGGAGGTCGGCGAGGTTTCCCTCGTTCGGCAAGGTGTCGACGCCGACCAGCGCCGCCAGCAGGGGATAGACGTCAACGTTGTCGAACGCCGGTTGCACCACGCCCCTCCGGAACGCCGGCCCGTGGGCTACGAACAACGCGTTCATCAAGGGATCGTACGGGTCGAACCCGTGAGCGCCCTTGTTGACCGGCCGTCCCCTGGCGCCTGAGATCAGCCAGCCGGTTTCGGCCAGGCAGACGATTGGCGGCACGCGGGGATTCGAGCCGTAGTGGAAGCGCTGCGGAACGTCCTGCTTGCGCCAGCAGGTCATATGCGGGTGAGTTCCGAGCAATGCCTTTTCGACCTCCGCCTCGTGCCCCGGCTGCGCCTCCAGGGCGCCCTCCGGCCCGAGCCCAACGATGTGCAGGTCGGCCACCGGAAGCAGGTCTTCGAGATAAGTGACGCGGTCCGACGAGGTCGGCGCCATGCCGTGGTCGGCGACGATGACGAGATCGGTCTCCGCGAAGAGCCGCCGGCTCTTCAGCCCCTTCACGAGCCGTCCGATCGCCGCATCGGTGCGGGCCAGCGCAGCGTTCACCTCCGGCGAGTCGGGGCCGTTGGAATGGCCGTAGCTATCCACCTCGTCGAAATAGAGGGTGACGAACTTCGGGCGCTCCGCCGACGGCCGATCCAGCCACGCCAGCACCTGGTCCACCCGCTGATCGGCCGAGACGTGCTTGTCGTACATCTTCCAGTCGTGCGGTTGGACGCCGTGGATCGGCAGGTCCGAGCCGGGCCAGAACATGGTCGCAGTGCGTACGCCGGCCTTCTCCGCGGTGACCCACAGGGGTTCGGATTCGTCCCACCAGAAGGGGTCGTGCGAGACGTCGGCGCGGCCCATGGAGAAGGTCACGCCCGGCTTGCGCGGATCCTCCATGTTGTTGTCGACGATGCCGCTGTGGTCCGGGCGAAGCCCGGTGACCAGAGTGTAGTGGTTCGGGAAGGTGAGGCTTGGAAAGGACGGGTGCATCGCCGTCGCGCGCACGCCGTCCGCGGCCAGCGCCGCAATGTTCGGGGTCAGGCCCCGCTGCAGGTAGTCCGCACGGAAGCCGTCGATTGAGACCAGGATTGTCAGCGGCGCCGGCTTGACTGTCTGGGCGAGCGCGGGCGCGGCGACAAATGCGAACGCCAGAACCGCAGCCTGGACGATCTTGCGAAGAAGGAAAGTCATCCGCCGAACCTACAGTGGAGGTGCGGCAGATCCATTTCAGGCCAAACAAAAACCCCGGAGGTTCGCTCCGGGGTTTTCAAATTCATTGCTGAGGCCGATCTCAGTCGGCGTAGGTCTCGGCGACCGGGCCGGAGTCCTTGCCCTTTTCGGCCGGATCGCGATCGACGAACTCGATCACGGCCATGGCCGCGTTGTCGCCATGGCGGAAGCCCGCCTTCAGCACGCGGATATAGCCGCCATTACGTTCCTTATAGCGGGGACCCAGGACGGCGAAGAGCTTGCCGACCTGCTCCACATCGCGGACCGCGCTGATCGCCTGACGGCGCGCATGCAGGTCGCCGCGCTTGCCGAGCGTCACCAGCTTCTCGACGAAGGGCCGAAGCTCCTTGGCCTTGGGCAGCGTGGTCACGATCTGCTCGTGCTTGATCAGGCTGGCCGCCATATTGGCGAACATGGCGGTGCGGTGGGCGGACGTCCGACCCAGTTTGCGGTGCGCGGAACCGTGACGCATCTTCGTATCTCCTGGGTCGCCTGACCCACCTGGACGTTCCCGATTCCTCCGGGAAGCCGTCCTGCCTAACCAAATCCCAGCCTGCTCCCGCCTGGGTCACTGCGAAGCGCCGGAGCCCTCCACCGCTGTTGCGGCTTCGTTGAGCCCGGGCCGCAATCGCGGCCCCGGAGTCGGCGCAAGTGCCTTACATCTGGTCTTCGAACTTCTTGGCCAGTTCTTCGATGTTTTCGGGCGGCCAGTTGGGAACGTCCATGCCCAGGTGCAGCGCCATGCCGGCCAGCACTTCCTTGATTTCGTTCAAGGACTTGCGGCCGAAATTCGGCGTGCGCAGCATCTCGGCTTCGGTCTTCTGGATCAGGTCGCCGATGTAGACGATGTTGTCGTTCTTCAGGCAGTTGGCCGAACGGACCGACAGCTCGAGCTCGTCGACCTTCTTCAACAGCGCCGGGTTGAACGGCAGTTCCGGCTTGGCCTCGCCTTCGACCTTCTTCTTCGGCTCTTCGAAGGTGATGAAGATCTGCAGCTGGTCCTGCAGGATGCGCGCGGCGTAGGCCACGGCGTCCACGGGCGTGACCGCGCCGTTGGTTTCCACTTCCATGACCAGCTTGTCGTAGTCGAGGCTCTGGCCCTGGCGGGTCGGCTCGACGCGATAGGCGACGCGCTTGACCGGCGAATAGAGGGCGTCGACGGCGATCAGGCCGATCGGTGCGTCCTCAGGGCGGTTCATTTCGGCCGGGACGTAGCCCTTGCCGGTCTGGACCGTGAACTCCATGCGCACCTGGGCGCCGTCGTCCAGGGTGCAGAGCACGTGGTCGCCGTTGAGGATCTCGATATCCGAGGGGGCCTCGATCTGGCTGGCGGTGACCGCGCCGGGGCCCGTGGCGCGCAGGGTCATGCGCTTGGGGCCTTCGGCGTGCATGCGCACGGCCAGTTGCTTGATGTTCAGCACGATGTCGACGACGTCCTCGCGCACGCCCTCAAGCGAGGAGAACTCGTGCACGACACCGTCGATCTGCACCGCGGTCACAGCCGCGCCTTGCAGGGAGGAGAGAAGTACGCGGCGCAGGCTGTTGCCTAGCGTCACGCCGAAACCGCGCTCGAGGGGCTCGGCCACCAGACGCGCCTTGCGGTTCGCGTCGGCGCCGGTCTCGATTTGCGGCTTCTCGGGACGGATAAGCTCGTTCCAGTTTCGTTCGATCACGGATGGATGTCCCTCGAAAACGCAGGATCGCCGGCCGCACACGCGGTCCGGCGCAGGGAATTGGGTACTTGGTTACTCAGACGCGCCGGCGCTTTGGCGGCCGGCAGCCGTTGTGCGGGATGGGAGTCACGTCGCGGATGGTGGTGATCGTCATGCCGACCGACTGCAGGGCGCGAAGCGCCGACTCACGGCCCGAACCCGGACCAGAGACATTGACTTCCAGCGTCTTGACGCCGTGTTCGGCGGCCTTACGGCCGGCGTCCTCGGCCGCCATCTGGGCGGCATAGGGCGTCGACTTACGCGAGCCCTTGAACCCCATCATGCCGGCGCTGGACCAGGAGATGGTGTTCCCCTGAGCGTCGGTGATGGTGATCATGGTGTTGTTGAACGAGGCGTTCACGTGCGCCACGCCGGAGATGATGTTCTTGCGCTCGCGACGTTTAACGCGCGCCGGTTCCTTGGCCATCAGGACGCTCTCTTACTTCTTCTTGCCGGCGATCGGCTTGGCGGGGCCCTTGCGGGTCCGGGCGTTGGTGTGCGTGCGCTGACCGCGGACCGGCAGGCCCTTGCGGTGACGCAGGCCGCGGTAGCAGGCCAGGTCCATCAGGCGCTTGATGTTGACCGCCGTCTCGCGACGCAGGTCGCCTTCGACGGTGAAGTCGCGGTCGATGGCCTCGCGGATCTGCAGCACTTCCTGGTCGGTCAGCTGATTGACGCGACGGGCGTCCTCGATGCCGACCTTCGTCACGATATCGCGCGCCTTCGCAGGCCCGATGCCATGGATGTACTGCAGCGCGATCACAACGCGCTTGTTGGTGGGAATGTTGACGCCTGCGATACGGGCCACGTGCAAATCTCTCCTGGTCACGCAAGGAAAGCGCGAACGGCGCCCCGGCCCCTCGCCCCGTAGGTCAAGCCGGTTCGTCCTTCGCGCTCTTTCGCGGAAGCGCCTCGTTATAGGGATCGTTGCGCTTCCGTCAACATCGGAAACGCCCATTTATGAACGAGAAAGGGCGGGCGCAAGGCCAAGGCCCCGCCCGCGTCCGTACGCATCACACCCCTAGAGTCTGCCCAGGGGATGGTTAAGGAAAGCATGAAGACGGCCAGGCGCGCAATCGGCTCGCGTGCATGGGCTTGTGGAGCGGTGGGCGGCGCGGCTACCTAGCGCGACGATTCGGGGGAGTATCACGATGGGTCTGCGGAAGGGACTATTGGTCGCGGGAGCCTGCGCGGCCCTGCTGGGGCTGAGCGCGGCGCCGGCTTCGGCCAAGGACCTGGTGATTCACGCCGGTCGGCTGATCGACGGCACGGGCAAGGCCGTACGCACCCAGGTTTCGATCCTGGTCCACGACGACCGCATCGTCTCGGTGGACGCGGGCTACACCACCCCGAGCGGCGCCGAGGTGATCGACCTCTCGGGCTCGACGGTCCTGCCGGGGCTGATCGACGACCACGTCCACATCACCCAGAGCTTCCACAAGGGTGATCCGATCCATACGGCGATGACCCGCACCTCGTTCGACGACGAGATCGACGCCGTCGTGAACGCCCGCAACACCCTGATGGCCGGCTTCACCTCGGCCCGCGACGTGGGCGGCGACACCCAGGTGGTGGTCGCGCTGAAGAACGCCATCAAGGGCGGGCTGATTCCCGGCCCTCGGCTGTGGGTGGCCGGCACGCCGCTCGGCCCCACCGGCGGGCACGGAGATGCGGCGAACGGCCTCGACCCCGAGCTCGAGCATCCGGGCTGGACCAGTAACCTGATCGACAGCCCCGAGGCGGCTCGAAAGACCGTGCGCCGGCTGCGCCGCGAAGGCGCTGACCTGATCAAGATCATGCCGTCGGGCGGGGTGATGTCGATCGGCGACGACCCGAAGCTCCAGCTCATGGAGGACGACGAGATAAAGGCGGTGATCGAGACCGCCCACAGCCTCGGCATGAAGGTCGCCGCCCACGCCCACGGCAAGCAGGCCATCGACCACACCATCGAGCTCGGCGTCGATTCCATCGAACACGGCACCTACGCCGATGCCGAGAGCTACAAGCTCTTCAAGGCGCACGGGACCTATCTGGTGCCGACCATGCTGGTGGGCTCCAAGGTCTACGAGCACGCCAAGGCGCACCCGGAGGACCTGAACCCCTCCACCGCCCAGAAGGCGCTGACGGTCGTCCCCTACATGCTGAAGAACCTGCACAACGCCTATGCGGCAGGGGTGAAGATCGCCTTCGGCACCGACACCTTCGGCATGTCGAGCCACGGCGAGAACGCGCAGGAATTCGCCCTCCTGGTGGGGGCGGGCCTCTCGCCCATGGAAGCCATCCAGACCGCCACCTGGAACGCCGCCGACCTGATCGGCGACACCAACGACGTGGGCTCGGTCCAACCGGGCCGCTACGCCGACATCATCGCGGTCACCGGCGATCCCCTGCAGGACGTGAAGGTGCTCGAGAAGGTGCAGTTCGTGATGAAGGGCGGCGTCGTCTACAAGTCAGGCGGCCAGGTGGCGGTCCGCTAGCGGCGGGAGCGCTTGACGCAGACGCTCGCTCGCCCGGAAGTAGCCGGCATGAGCGACCTCGCCGACTTCATCCGCGGCCTGCCCAAGGCCGAGCTGCACCTGCACATCGAGGGCAGCCTCGAGCCCGAACAGATGTTCGAGTTCGCGCGGCGCAACAAGGTCGCCCTGCCCTTCGCCTCGGTGGAGGCGGTGCGCGAGGCCTACGCCTTCTCCAACCTGCAGGACTTCCTGGACATCTACTACCAGGGTGCGGGCGTGCTGCTGACCGAGCAGGACTTCCACGACCTCGCCATGGCCTATTTCCGCCGGGTGTCCGCGGACGGCTGCCGCCACGTGGAGCTGTTCTTTGATCCACAGACCCACACCGACCGCGGACTGCCCTTCTCGGTCGCCGCCGACGGCCTGCTCTCCGGCATGGCGGAGGCCAAGGCGTCCCTCGGCGTCAGCTCCAAGCTGATCATGTGCTTCCTGCGCCACCTCGACGAGGACGCCGCCTTCGCGACCCTGAAAGCCGCCGAGCCCTACCTGGACCGTGTCGTCGCGGTGGGCCTGGACTCCTCGGAAGTCGGCCATCCGCCGTCGAAGTTCGCCGGCGTCTACAAGGCCGCCCGCGAACGGGGCCTGAAGCTCGTGGCGCACGCTGGCGAGGAAGGCCCGCCGGCATATGTCTGGGAGGCGTTGGACGTCCTCGGCGTCGACCGCATCGACCACGGCAATCGGGCGCTGGAGGATCCGGCGCTCGTGAAACGCCTGGCCGCCGAGGGCATGACGCTGACCGTCTGCCCGCTCTCCAACCTGAAGCTCTGCGTGGTCGACGACCTTAAGGCCCACCCTCTGAAGCAAATGCTGTCGCTCGGCCTCCACGCCACCGTCAATTCCGATGATCCGGCCTACTTCGGCGGCTACCTGGCGGAGAACTGGATCGCGACGGCCAGGGCCGTGGACCTGAGCCGTGACGAACTCGTCAGCCTGGCGAAAAACAGCTTCACCGGCTCGTTTCTGACGCCGGACGAGACCGTGCTCCACCTGGCGGCCATCGACGCCTACGTGAACAGGGCCTAGACCGCGGCCTTAGCGCGGGCCACGGCCCGCAGCACGCCTTCGGCGATCTCGCCGTAGAGCTCCGGCGGGAAGTCGTGGCCCATGCCGGCGACGATCCGCAGCTCGGAACCCGGGATATTGGCCGCGGTGTCGCGACCGCCATCGACCGGCACCAGCGGGTCGGCGTCGCCATGGATCACCACGGTCGGGGCGACGATGCCCTTGAGCTTGGGGCGACGGTCGGGCGAGGCCGCAGCCGCCGCATACTGTCGGGCGAAGCCCACCGGATAGTAGCTGCGCCGGAAGCTCGCCAGGGACTGCTCGCGACTGACCGCGTCCGGCTGCGGATAGGCGGGCGATCCGATGGCCCGAGCGCCCTTCAGCGAATGCGCCAGATATCCTTCGAGATCGGTCAGCGGATCCGGTCCACGATCGTTGAGCACCGCCATGGCCTCGGGCTTCGCGGGCGGCAGCTCGCGGTTGCCGGTGGTGGACATGATCGAGGTGAGCGACAGGACGCGGTCCGGATAGTCGGCCGCGACCAGCTGGGCCACCATGCCGCCCAGCGACGCGCCGACGATATGCGCCCGACCGATGCCGAGCGCGTCCAGCAGGCCCACAGCGTCGGCCGCCATGTCGTCCAGCAGGTAGGGCACGTCGGGCTTCTGCCCCGACATCAGGGCGCCGATGATCTTGCCCAAGTCCGGGACGCCGGCGGCCTCGATCTTCTCCGAGAGCCCCACGTCGCGGTTGTCGAAGCGGATGACCCTGTGGCCCTGCCCGGTCAGGAGATCGATGAAGCCCTGCGGCCAGCGGGTCATCTGGGCGCCAAGGCCCATGATCAGCAGCACCGGCTCGCCGGCGGCGGGCCCATGAACGTCATATTCGATGGCGATCCCGTTGGCCTCGGCTTGGGGCATGGACGTCCTCCCGTCAGTGTTTGCGGGAAACAGACGATGTTTGGATGCGTCCGTCCAGATTGCCCCAGCGTCAGCGGGGCGCGTCGAGCGCCTTGTCGATGCCGGCGGCCACCGCCTCGATCGAGCCCATGCCGTCGACCTCCACCAGCTTCCGCTGGCCCTGGTAGTAGGGCAGCAGCGGCGCGGTCTGGGTGTTGTAGGCGTCGAGCCGAACCTTGAAGCTCTCAGGATTGTCGTCGGGGCGGCCGCTCTCGGCGAACCGGCCGGCGATGCGGTCCATCAGCGCCTGGTCGTCGACCTTGAGGCGGACCACCAGGTCGATGCGCGAGCCGCGGTGCGCGAGCATGGCGTCCAGCGCCTCTGCCTGGGCCAGTGTGCGCGGGAAACCGTCGAAGATGGCGCCGCCGGCGGCTTCAGCCTCCGGAAGGCGCGCCTCGATCAGTTCGATGACGATCGCGTCGGAGACGAGCTCTCCGCGTTCCATGATGCCCGACACCCGCTTGCCGAGTTCGGAGCCGGACGCGATTGCCGCGCGCAGCATGTCGCCGGTGGAGAGCTGGACCATGTTGCGGGTCTCTACCAGGCGCTTGGCCTGGGTGCCCTTCCCCGCCGCCGGCGGGCCGAACAGGATCAGATTCATGCGGCTTCAGCCTCTCCCCATCGCCGGCCCTCTTGGCGGGGCCTGCGAGCCTTTTCCCTAGCGGACGCCCTTGCCGCGCAGCTTCGAGCGCTTGATCAGCCCCTCGTACTGGTGCGCCAGCAGATGCGACTGGATCTGGGTCACCGTATCCATGGTGACGCTGGCCACGATCAAGACCGAGGTGCCGCCCATGTAGAAGGGTGCGTTGTAGAAGCCGATCAGGGCTTCGGGCAGCAGGCAGACCACGGCGATGTAGGCCGCGCCGATCACCGTGAGGCGCGTCAGCACAAAGTCGAGGTACTCGGCGGTGCGCTTGCCGGGCCGGATGCCGGGCATGAAGCCACCGTACTTCCGCAGGTTCTCGGCGGTGTCGTCGGGCGAGAACACCACGGAGGTGTAGAAGAAGCAGAAGAAGATGATCAGGGCGCCATAGAGCACCATGAACAGCGGCCGGCCGTGCTGCAACTGGCCCACAGCGCCGGGCAGCCATTGGGCCCAGGACGGCAGGTTGGCGTTGGCCAGGAAGCCCATCACCGTCGCCGGCAGCAGCAGCAGTGACGAGGCGAAGATCGGCGGGATAACACCCGAGGTGTTGATCTTCAGCGGCAGGAACGAGGTATCGCCGCCGAACATGCGGTTACCGACCTGGCGCTTGGGGTACTGCACCAGCAGGCGACGCTGAGAGCGCTCCATGAACACGATGGCGACGGTCACCGCGATGACCAGCACCCCGATCACGAGCAGGGCTCCGCCGCTCATCGCGCCGGTGCGGGCCAGCGAATAGGCCTGGGCGATATAGCGCGGGAAGACCGCCACGATGCCGGCGAAGATGATCAGGGACACGCCGTTGCCGACGCCGCGGCTGGTGATCTGCTCTCCCAGCCACATCAGGAACATGGTGCCGCCGGTCAGCGTCGCGACCGTGGAAACGGTGAAGAAGATCCCCGGATTGTCGACGATTCCCTGCCCCGACTGCAGGCCCATGGAGATGCCAAACGCCTGGAACAACGCCAGGATAACCGTCAGGTAGCGGGTGTATTGGTTGAGCGTCTTGCGCCCCGCCTCGCCGCCTTCCTTCCTGAGCTTTTCCCAGGGCGGATAGATCGTGCCCAGCAGCTGGACGATGATCGAGGCCGAGATGTAGGGCATCACGTTCAGGGCGAAGACCGCCATGTTCCGCACGGCGCCGCCGGAGAACATGTTGAACATGCCAAGGATGCCCTTCGCCTGGCCTTCGAAGGCCTGCGAGAAGGCAGCGATGTTGATGCCGGGGATCGGGATGTAGCAGCCGATCCGATAGACGATCATCGCCACGAGGGTGAAGATCAGGCGCTTGTGCAGCTCCGTGGCCTTCGAAAAGGCCTCGACGTTCAGATTGGCTGCGAGTTGTTCAGCGGCCGAAGCCATTCACCAATTCCCCGGACTAATGGACCCAGACTCTTTTGGGCCCTCACCAGATAGGACACGCCGCCCCCCCAAGCAAATTTCGGCGTGCCGAAGTTTGCTGGAGAAAGCATTTAGTAGACCATTTTCTGACGCCGAGCCGGTGTCCGCCGCGGCGGAAAATGGTCGGTGCGAGGGCGGAATGGTCGCAAGTGGGCTCAGGCCTCTTGGGCCGGAGCTTCCTTCTTGGTGGTGGTGACCTTGCCACCGGCCTTTTCGACCGCGGCGATGGCGGACGCGGTGGCCGAATAGACGGTGATGTCGATCTTCGACTTCAGCTCGCCCTTGCCCAGGAGGCGCAGGCCGTCCTTGGCGCGGCGCACGACGCCCGCGGCGATCAGGGCGTCGGCGTCGATGGCCTTCTTGGCGTCGAGCTTGCCCGCCGCGATCGCCTGTTCCAGGCGCCACAGGTTCACTTCGGCGAAATCCAGGCGGTTGCGGGAATTGAAGCCGCGCTTGGGCATGCGCATGTGGAGCGGCATCTGGCCGCCTTCGAAGCCGGCGACGGCGACGCCGGAGCGCGCCTTCTGGCCCTTCACGCCGCGACCGGCGGTCTTGCCCTTGCCCGAGCCCGGGCCACGGCCGACGCGCATGCGGCCCTTGGTGGAGCCTTCACGCGGGCTGAGTTCGTTGAGTTTGGTCATGTGTGCCTCTCCTGAGAGATCAATCGCCAGGGCGGGGCCCTGACTCGGCTGATGTGAGTTCGGTGTGACGGTGAAGGGCTTAGCCCTCCA
>DASXKT010000155.1:0-21366 GCA_036496685.1 Phenylobacterium sp. | reverse complement strand
CGCGGCGGGGGGATGCGCCTATTTGGGCGGGGCCTGCGCGATGATCGGCGGCACGAAGTCAGGCGCCAGAGCCTTCCTCGGATGCGAGCCGGTGACCATGCCCATGAACGACGGCCAGAGCTCGTAGCCCAGCAGCGCCTGGGCCCGCGGCGACATCTGCCGCACGATCTCCTTCGGCACCGACAGGAAGAAGTTCTCCTGCGGCCGCGCCCATCCCGCGCAGTATTGGTTGGTAAAGGCGAGCCTGGGCTTGTCGGTGCGGTTGGCGCCGCCGCGATGCAGCAGCTTTCCTGGAAAGACAAAACAGGCGCCTGCAGGAACCTCCATCGGGACCAGCAGGGCTTCGAGGCCGCCGGGCGCGGCGCGGCGTCGCGCGACCTCGTCTTCGTCCCAGAGGTGGCTGCCCGGGATCACTTCGGTCGCACCGTTCGCCCGGGTGAAGGCGTCGATCGCTCCGATCACCGAATAGCCCACCGCCGGGCGGTTCCTCGGCTGGCGGTAGAAGCCGTCGTCGGCGTGGATCGACTGGACCGTCTCACCCGGCTTCAAGTTGATTGCGTGGGTGGCCGAGAGCAGGAAATTGCCCTCCAGGAAACGGCTCAGCAGGGCCATCAGCCTCGGCTCGACGGCCAGGTCCTCGAACACCTTGCCGCGGGCCACCAGGGTGTAGACCCGCTCGGTCTCGAAACCCTCGAAGTCGTTGCGGCCGCGGTGACTGCCGAGGAAGGGCGCCAGCGCCGCGCGGAAGGCGCCGATCGCCTCCGCGTCCATGAAATCCTCGATGACCGTAAAACCCTGCTCACGAATCTCCGCAGCGTGAGCGTCGGCGTCGAAGCGGCGGGCAGATGCGTCCATGGCGTACGGCCTCCCAGAGGCTATTGTAGCATGCACCTTTCTGGAGCCCGGAGGCCCAACCATGACCTCGTCCCTGCAAGTTCGCCGTACGGCCGGCGCGCTCGGCGCGGAGATTTCCGGCGTTGATCTCTCCCAGGAATTGCCGGACGCGACCATAGCCGCGATCCGCCAGGCCCTGCTGGGCCATCAGGTGATCTTCTTCCGCGACCAGGCGCTGACGCCCGAGCGGCAGGTGGCCTTCGGCGCGCGCTTCGGGCCGCTGAACATCCACCCCTACGTCGCCGGCATGGCGGACCACCCCGAGGTCATGGAGGTGGTCAAGGAGCCGGAAGACCGGATCAACTTCGGCGGCGGCTGGCATTCGGACATGAGCTTCCTGGAGCGGCCGGCGATCGGCTCGATCCTCTACGCCGTGGAGACCCCGGCGTTCGGCGGCGACACCCTGTTCGCCAGCCAGGCGGCTGCGTTCGACGCCCTGTCGCCCGGCCTGCAGAAGACCCTCGAGGGCCTGAACGCGATCCACTCGGCGGCGCGGGAATATTCCTCGGAGGGCCACTCGGCCCAGAAGCGCAAGTCGATGGCGATCGCCGAGGCTGACGGCCTGGTCGGCGAGTACGTCCACCCGATGGTGCTCGTCCACCCAGAGACCGGGCGCAAGGCGCTGTACGTCAATCCGGCCTTCACGATCCGCATCGAAGGCTGGAAGACGCGCGAATCCAAGGCATTGCTGGACTATCTGTTCGAGCATTGCCGGTATGAGGGCTTCACCTGCCGGTTCAGCTGGCAAGCCGGATCGGTGGCCTTCTGGGACAACCGCTCGGTCTGGCACTTCGCGCTAAACGACTATCCGGGCCAGCGCCGACACATGCGCCGCGTCACCGTGGATCCCTGACCCACGGAGGTTGGCAAGACGGGCGCCAGGCGCGCCGAGGCCGTCAGCTAGCGCCCAATCTGCGCAAGACACCGCGGGCGGCGGCGACGCCGGTGGCGAAGCTCGCCTGCAGGAGGTAGCCGCCCGTAGGCGCCTCCCAGTCCAGCATCTCGCCCGCGACGAAGACTCCGGGCCGCGCCTTCAGCATGAGGTCGTCGTCGACTGCGTCGAACGCCACACCGCCCGCGGTGGAGATGGCGCGCTCGATGGGCCGGATGGCGAGGAGCTGCAGCGGAACGCCCTTGATCGCGGTGGCCAGCGTCGCGGGGTCGGACGGCAGGTCCTTGCCGTGCCCCTCGCGCAGCAGGTTGGTCTCCAGCGGCGTCAGATGAACGCCTTTACGCAGGCGGTTGGCGGCGGACTGGTTGGCCGGTTGTTGGGCGAGCTTGGCCTCCAGCTCTTCGACGCGGGCGTCGGGTCGCAGGTCGATCCACAAGCGCGCAGAGCCGTCCTTCGCGATGGCTTCGCGCAGGGCGGCCGACAGCTGGTAGATCGCGCCGCCCTCGAGGCCATGGCGGGTCACCATGGCTTCGCCGCGCACCCTGACGCGGCCAAAGGTCAGGGCCACGCCCTTCAGCGGCCCGCCGGGAAAGCGGTCCCGGAACAGGTCGCTCCAGGCGACGTCGAAGCCCGCATTGGCGGGTCGCAGCGGGCTGATGGCCACGCCGGTCTGCGCCAGGATATCCACCCACGCTCCGTTGGCGCCGAGCCTCGGCCAACTCGCGCCGCCGAGCGCCAGGATGGTGGCGTCGGGGCTTTCGGTGACCTCGCCGTCGGGCGTCGTGAAACGCAGGCGTCCCTCGGCGTCCCAGCCCGTCCAATCGTGGCGCGTCCGCACCGCCGCGCCGAGCGCCTGCAGCCTAACCAGCCACGCCCGCAGCAGCGGTGACGCCTTCAGCGTCTTGGGGAACACCCGTCCGGACGATCCGACAAAGGTGGGCTGGCCGAGCCCCTCCGCCCAAGCGACCAAGGCCTGCGGCGGGAAGCCTTCGACCCATGGCGCGAGCCGCGCCGCCGTTGCTCCGTAGCGGGGAATGAACCGCTCCAGGGGCTCGGAGTGGGTGAGGTTCAGCCCTCCCCGGCCTGCCAGCAGGAACTTGCGCCCGACCGAGGGCATCCGGTCGTGGACCGTGACCGTGCAGCCGGCCTCAGCCAGCACTTCGGCCGCCATCAGTCCTGCGGGGCCGGCCCCGATGATGGCGACGGCGGCCAAGGACTAGACCCCCGCCATGGCCAGGAGGGCCGCCAGGCCCACGGTCATGCCCCGCACGCTCTCCGGCTTGGCCACGTCGATCCACTCGTCCAACGAGTGCGCGCGGCCGCCAGTCCCGCCCGAGCCGATGGTGACCGCAGGGATGCCCAGGCTGATCGGGATGTTGGAGTCGGTGGACGAGGCCCCGAACTCCGGCGTGTACCCAGCGGCTCGCGCCGCAGCAGCGGTGGTTCGAACGATCGGCGCGTCCTGGCTGGTGGCTCCGGTCGGCCGCTCGCCGATCAGCTTCGGCGTGACGGTGACCTTGCCGAGGCGGGTGTCGCGCGAGGCGTTCTCATGGTCGGCGGCCTCCTTCAGGATCTCCTGGAAGCGCGCGTCGAGCTTGGCGAGCTCGTCCTTGCTCTCCGAGCGCATGTCGACCTCCAGCCAGACGTCGGCGGGGATGGAGTTCACGCTGACGCCGCCGCCCACAACGCTGGCGGCATAGGTCGTGCGCGGCTTGGCCGGGACCTTCACGGCGTAGAGCTGGTCGATGGCGCGGCCCATGGCGGCCATCGGGTTGACGATGCCGAAGGCGCCGTAGCTGTGCCCGCCCGGCCCGTGGAACGCTACGCGATAGCGCCGCGAGCCCACCGCGCCGTAGGTCACCCGCGCCGCCTCATTGCCGTCCATCGAGAAGAACGCCCTGATCCGGTCCTTGTACTTCCCCTTGCCGAACAGGTAGCGCATGCCGCGCAGGTCGCCTGGGCCCTCCTCGCCGACATTGCCGACGAAGAGGATGTCGCTCTTGGTCCTGATCTTGGCGGCGTCGAGCGCGCGCATATAGGCGAGCAGCACGGCCAGGCTGCGCGTGTCGTCACCGACGCCCGGCGCATAGAGCTTGGTCCCTTCGCGGCGGACCTTCACCGGGGTGCCTTCAGGGAAGACGGTGTCCTGGTGGGCGGCCAGCACCACGACGGGCCCGCCTGCCGGGCCGGTCCCGCGGCGCAGGCCCATGACATTGCCTTCCGCATCCATCTCCACATCGCTCAGCCCCTGGGCCTTCAGCATCGCCATGAAAGCCTTGCCCTTGGCGGCCTCCTTGAACGGCGGAGCAGGTATCTCGGTGAGGGTGACGATATCTGCGACCGTGCGGTCGTGCTCGCGCTCCAGGGTCGCGACCGCTGTCTTGAATGCGGGGCTCTGGACGATCGCCTGGACTGAGCGGTCGGCGGAATCCGGCCGCACCGGGGCGGCGCCGAGGGTCAGGACCGAAAGGCCGGCGATTGCGAAACGAGCGAAAGACATGGAACAGCGGACCCCCGACGGAAAGGTCCTCGGCATAGCCCACGCGACGCCGGGCCGCAGCCCTGGATTTTCCATCCCCTTGGCGGCTCGGGCTAGACCCCCTAAGCGTTGCGACCGTAGCGTCACCGGAGATTTCTTGTGCTGAGCCGTCGCCAAGCCCTTCTCACCGCTGCGGGCGCCGCGCTCGCGTTTGCCGGTTCCACACGCGCGCAGGCCGCGTCCGGCGCGGAGGCGCAGCTCAACAAGGTTCTCGACGACCTGTTCACCCAGGCGTTGGACGACTATCCGGAGCTCGCCACGTCGCTGGGTCTTGATGCGGGCGGCAAGCCGGCGAAGTTCAAGCTTCACAAGGCCTCGGTGGCCGACCTGGACCGCAATCGTCGGCAGACCGCGGCGAACCTCGCCAGGATGCGCGCCGTCGATCGCAAGGCGCTCACCGGCATGCCGGCCGTCAACTATGACTCCGTTATCTACGACCTGGAGATGACCGACCGCGGGGACAGGCGGTTCGCCTATGGTTCCGAGGGCGCAGGCTCGCCCTATGTGCTCAGCCAGATCAACGGCGCCTGGTCGGAGGTCCCCGACTTCCTCGACAGCCAGCACACCATCGAGACGCGCGCCGACTGTGAGGCCTATGTGGCGCGGTTGGGCGAATTCGCGCGGCTGATGGACGACGAAGTAGAGCGGACCCGCCGCGATGTCGGGCTGGGCATCATTCCGCCGGACTTCGCGATCGCCGGGGCGCTTAGCCAGATGAAGGTGCTGCACGCGCCTGCGGACAAGTCGAGCCTGGTGAGCTCGCTCGCCGGTCGCGCCAAGGCCAAGGGCATCGCCGGTGATTGGCAAGCCGAGGCCACCGCGGTCTACGTGCAGAAGGTCCTGCCGGCGCTCGAACGCCAGATGGCGCTGCTGGAGAGCCTGAAGCCGAAGGCGGTGCATGACGCGGGCGTGTGGCGCCTGCCCGATGGCGAAGCCTACTACGCGCTCGCCCTGCAGACCCGCACGACCACCACCATGAGCCCGGCCGAGGTCCACAAGATGGGCCTCGACCAGACCCGCGAACTCTCAGCCCGCGCCGATGTGCTGTTCAAGAAGATCGGCATGACCCAGGGCACGGTCGGCGAACGGTATGCCGGGCTCTACAAGGTCGAGAAGTATATCTATCCCAACACTGACGCCGGAAAGGCCAAGGAAATCGCGGACCTGAACAAGCTGGTTCAAGCGATGCAGAACCGTCTTCCGGAGTATTTCGGCGCCCTGCCGAAGACGCCGCTGGAGATCCGGCGGATCCCGGCGGCCACCGAGGCCGGCGCCTCGACCCACTACACCGACGGCAGCCTCGACGGCACCCGGCCGGGCATCTACTGGCTGAACCTGCGCGACACCTCCGAGGCGCCCTATTGGGATATGCCGACGACGACGTTCCACGAAGGCATTCCGGGACACCACCTGCAGCTGACGCTGCAGAAGCAAGCCGACCTGCCGATGATCCGCAAGGCCGGCGGCTTCGGCGCCTACATCGAGGGCTGGGCGCTCTATTCGGAGCAGCTCGCCCAGGAGATGGGATTCTACGCCGACGATCCGGCGGGCGAGCTGGGCTACATCCACGACGCCCTGCTGCGGTCGGGCCGACTCGTTACCGACACCGGCATCCACGCGCTTCGCTGGAGCCGCGAGAAGGCGGTCGAGACCTTGAGCGGGATCGAGGGCGACCCGCCGGCCTATGCGGGCCAGGAGATCGAGCGCTACAGCGTCAATCCCGGCCAAGCCTGCAGCTACATGGTGGGCAAGCTCACCATCCTGAGGCTGCGCGACAAGGCCAAGGCCGCGCTCGGTCCGCGCTTCGATATCCGTCAGTTCCACGATGCGGTGCTGCTGGCCGGCTCGATGCCGCTGACCGTGCTTGAACACGCCGTCGACAGCTACATCGCCTCGCACAAGGCGTGAGGCCAAGGCCGAGCTCGGCCCGAATTTCGTCCCCAAGCGCTTGCCATCGTGATCTTGCGGCTGCTGCTGACATGATGCTGTCAGCAACTGTGAGGCACCTTGGTTTGCAAGCCCGGCGGCGGGCGTGACGCGAAAGGACGAGCCATGTCGAAGGAACTGGTCTTCTACACCAACCCCATGTCCCGCGGGCGCATCGTGCGCTGGATGCTGGAGGAGATCGGGCAGCCCTACCGCACCGAGATCCTCGACTATGCGACGACCCTGAAGGGGCCGGAGTACCTGGCGATAAATCCGATGGGGAAGGTGCCGGCCATCCGGCATGGCGATACGGTCATCACCGAGGGCGCGGCGATCTGCGCCTATCTCGCCGACGCCTTTCCGGCGGCCGGCCTAGCGCCGCCGCTCTCCGATCGCGGGGACTACTATCGCTGGCTGTTCTTCGCGGCCGGCCCCATTGAAGGGGCGGTCACCGCCAAGAGCCTGGGCTTCGAGCCGAAGCCGGAACAGCAGCGGATGGCGGGCTTCGGCTGCATGACCGACGTCGTGAAGACCCTCGAGGGCGCGGTCACCCGCGGCGACTACATCGCCGGCGACAAGTTCAGCGCCGCGGACGTCTATGTCGGCTCGCAGATCGGCTGGGGCATGCAGTTCGGCTCCATCGAGCGGCGGCCGGCGTTCGAGGCCTATTGGGCGCGGATCGGCAATCGTCCTGCCGCAGTCCGCGCCCGCGAGATCGACGACGCGCTTCTTCCGGCCACGCCGCAAGCGGTCCCGGCTCACTAGCGGAACGCAAGCTTAACCGTCAGCGCGTTAGATGCCGTCCATCGCGGGAGACCCTATGGACGGCGTCAGCGGCATTCAGGGCGGCGGCTTCATCGGCATCGACTACGCCAAACGCGTGGCCGATGCCGCACGCCTGAGGCGCGGCGAGGGAGTCGAAACGACGAGCGGCGTGCAGCGCGGTCCTGCTGTGGTGCTGGGCGGCGGCCTTGCGTCGGTGGGTGGCGTTTCCCAGGTCAACGCGACTGAACCCGTGAGCGCCCGAACCAGCGTGACGCCGGTGCCGCCAGTGAAGCCGGTCGTCTACAGGCCCGGCGCGACGGTCAATCTCTCCGTCTGAAGATGTAACGGCGTTATCGTTGACTCGCCGCTTGTAGCGATCCGTGCTCTCCTGAGGGACCATTCCTGGCAGGCCTGGGGAGCTACGCCATGAAAATCAACCTGTTCGTCGCGGCCGCGATCGCCGCCGCCCTGGCCACGTCGCAGGCCGAGGCTCAGGAGAAGTCGGCGAATCCGATGCCCGGAATGCTGATGCCGGGACCGATGAGCATGGGGCTGCCACTCTCGCCGATGCCGGCCATCTATGCCGGAGAGGCGGACAAGCCCGGGGCGCCCACGTTCAAAGGCCTCGGGTCGCACCACATGGCGATCTCGACGAACAATCCGCGGACCCAGGCCTATTTCGACCAAGGCGTGAACCTGCTGTTCGGCTTCAACCATGCCGAGGCGATCCGCTCGTTCCGCGAGGCGGCGAGGCTCGATCCGAACTGCGCCATGTGCTGGTGGGGCGTGGCCGAGGCGCTCGGTCCCAACATCAACCTGCCGATGCAGCCCGACGCCGTTGCGCCGGCCTGGCAGGCGCTGCAGCGCGCTCAGGCGCTAGCGCCGAAGGCTTCACCGCGGGAACAGGCCTGGATCGCCGCGCTGGCCACCCGCTACGCGCAGGATCCTAAGGCGGACCGCCACGCCCTCGACGAGGCCTGGGCGCAGGCCATGGCCAGGCTCTGGCGGGAGCATCCCGAGGACCTCGATGCGGGAACCTTCTACGCCGAGGCGATGATGGACACCCAGCCTTGGGACTATTGGCAAGCCGATGGAGCGGCGCCGAAGGGCCATGGGGGGGAGATCGTCACTACGCTGGAGACGGTGCTTCGCCAGGCGCCCGAGCACCCCGGGGCGCTGCACCTCTATATCCATGCGGTCGAGGCTTCGACGACGCCGGAGCGGGCTGAGCACGCCGCCGACGTGCTGCTGAAGCTGATGCCCGAGGCCGGGCATATCGTGCATATGCCAAGCCACATCTACTACCGGGTCGGGCGCTACGACGACGCTGCGCGGGTCAACGAACTCGCCGCGAAGGTGGACGAGGACTACATCGCCGCCTGCCGGGCGCAGGGTTTTTATCCGGCCGGCTACTACGGTCACAACATCCACTTCCTGTGGACCTCGGCTGAGATGCAGGGGCGCTATGAAACGGCCATTAGCGCCGCGCGGCGGCTGGTGAAGGCAGTGGATGCCGTGAACCTTGCCAAGCAGATGCCCAACGGCGAGCTCTACGCCTTCACCCCGGTCGCAACCGAACTGCGGTTCGGCAAGTGGCCGGAGATCCTGGCGACGCGCGCGCCGCCGAAGGAGCTGACCCTCGATACGGCGGTCCGGACCTACGCGCGCGGCTTCGCCCACGCCAACACCGGGGCGCTCGCTTTGGCCAAGGCGGATCGGGAGGCGCTGGCGGCGCTGACCAAGGCCGACTTCTCACGCTACGAGCCCTTCGGGATCCCGGCTCAGCAGATGACCCAGATTTCGCTGGCGCTCCTGGATGGCGAGATCGCCCGGACTTCCGGTGACATCACCGGCGCCGTCGCGCACTTCCAGAAGGCGCGCGAGCTGGAGTTGGCGCTGCCCTACACCGAGCCGCCTTACTGGCATCAGCCGGTCAGCCACCTGCTGGGCGCAGCACTGTTGCAGGCCAAGCGGCCGGCTGAGGCTGAGGCTGTCTATCGTGACAGTCTCAAGAGCTATCGCGACGACGGCTGGGCGCTCTACGGCCTGGCCCAAGCGCTGGAGGCGCAGGGCAGGGACGCCGATGCCGCGCGCGCTCGGGCAGACTTCGCCAAGGCCTGGCGGCTGAGCGACATCCGCCTCGTGAGTTCGAGGCTGTAGGCAGCCGTGGTAGCCTCGGTCGAGGGAGGAGGCCGATGAACAGCAAGGTCTCAGGCGCGATCTGGGCGCTGCTGGCGGTCCTCAGCCTCGGAATCGCGCTGGGCTCCTACAGGTATCTGCTGCCGAACACGCCGGGGATTCCGCCCGGTGTGGCCCAGAACCTCATGCGCCATCCGTGGTTGGTCGTGCACGCGGGTCTTGCCGCCACGGCCCTGACAGTGGGCCCGTTTCAGTTCATACCGGGGCTGCGGGCGGCGCGGCCCAGGCTCCATCGCTGGATGGGGCGGATCTACGTCACGGCCTGCCTGCTTGGCGGACCAGCCGGCCTGCTGCTCGCCTGGGGCACGAGCGCTGGGCCGGTCGCCCAGTTCGGCTTTGGCCTGCTCGCGATCAGCTGGATCTTCTGCACTGCCCAGGCCTGGCGCCTGGCCATGGCGCGGCGCCTCGTAGAGCATCGCCGCTGGATGGTGCGATCGTTCGCCCTGACCCTGGCGGCGGTGACGTTGCGGCTCTACCTGCCGATCCCGCCGTTGCTCGGATTCGACTTCATGGACGGCTATCGCGCTATCTCGTGGCTGTGCTGGGTCCCAAACGCGCTCGTGGCCGAGCTCTATCTGAACCGCGCGCGCCTCTGGAAGCCTGCGGCCGTCCGCGCCTAGGTCTTGGGTTCGATGAGGTCCCACCGGTTGCCGTAAAGGTCTTCGAACACCGCGACTACGCCATAGGGCTCGTGTCGCGGCTCCTCGAGGAAGCGAACGCCTGCCGTCAGCATGCGCGCATGGTCCCCGGCGAAATCGCTGGTCTCGAGGATCAGGAACACGCGCTTTCCGGTCTGGTCGCCTATGCGCGCGGCCTGTGCGTCGTTGGAGGGTTGCGCCAGCAGTATGCCTGCGCCGCCGCCGGCCGGCTGGACCACCACCCAGCGCTTGCCGCCGCCCAGGTCGGCATCGCTCGTCAGGGTGAAACCGAGCTTCTCGACATAGAAGCTGATCGCCTCGTCATAGTCGCGGACGAGCAGGGCGGTGAGGCTGAGGCGCTGCGTCATGGCGAAATCCCTAGAGGTTGGCGGCGACGGCGCGGATCAGGTCGCGCATCCAGACGATGGCCGGCTCGGCCAGGCGGTCCTTCAGATAAAGCAGGCTGACGTCGACCGCCGGAGACTCGTATGGGGGCTCGATCAGCTTGACCCGACCGCCCTGTGCAGAGAGCAGCGCGAGCCGGCGCGGGATCAAGGTGGCCATGTCCGTCCGGCTGGCGACGGAGAGCGCGGTGTAGGTGTCCGGGACCGAGACTCCCACCCGGCGCCTCAGGCCGCGGGCCGCTAACGCGGCCTCGAACGCGCCGGCGTCTTCCCAGCTTGCGCGGCTCACGAAGGGGCGCCGTTCGCCGCCTTCCTCGATCAGGCCCGGCAGGTTGCGGGCGATCACCACGTGAGGCGTTGAGACCAGTGTCTCAAGGTCGATCTGCTCGGCCTGGAACGCGGGATGATCCTTCCGGACCACCCAGACCAGCTTTTCCGTCAACAGGGTCTCGCGGGCGAAGCGGTCTGGGGCGGCCAGCACGCTACCGACCAGGAAGTCGGCCCGCCGGGCGTCCAGCCGCTCGAGCACGTCCAGCGCCAGCTCAGCGATCATCAGTTCCGACAGCGGTGCTGCCTCGGCCAGCCGGCTGGCGAGGGGCGGGGCCAGGATGGCGCTCGCATACGCGCCGGTGACCACCGCGAAGCGCCGCTCGCTGGTGGCGGGATCGAAGTCGGAGGGCGCGAGCGCGGCCTGCAACTGGTTGAGCGCGGCGTGCACCTGTGGGCCCATCTCGACGGCCCGTGGCGTCGGCTGCATGCCGGCCGGCCCGCGCACGAACAGTTCGTCATTCAGCATGTAACGCAGGCGATTCAGGGCATGACTCACGGCAGACTGCGTAAGGCTCAGCCGAGCGCCGGCGCGCGTGACGCTGCGCTCCTCGAGAAGGACGTCGAACACGCGCAAGAGGTTGAGGTCGATGCTCATGAATTATGTTCATTTGTTGCGTGACAACATATCATTTGGATCATCGACAGGGCAGTCCTATCTCAGGTCTGGACAGGAAAGCCGGCGCGGTCAGGGGAGGCCAGCGCCCGCTTCTCCTTTTGCGATATCAGAGATTGAAAGGGGCTCGCCAAAGTGAGCGAACCTGAGGTCATCCCGCTCCGCGGAAACGCCGAAGTCGACCCGAAGCCGCAGCCGGGTTTCTTCAGGCGGTGGCGCTGGCCGTTGATCGTCGGCGGGCCGCTGGCGATCGCCGCTGTGGTCACTTACTTCGTGTTGACCGGTGGACGGACCCAGACCACCGACAACGCCTATGTGCAGATCGCCAAGGTGCCGGTCGCGCCCTCGATCGCCGCGCGGGTCACCGATATCTACGTGCACGAGAACGAGTTCGTCCGGCGCGGCCAAGTGCTGTTCCGTCTCGACGCGCGCGACATGCAGGCCAACGCCGAAGCCGCGTCCGCCTCGGTCGCCGACGCCTCGCAACAGGTGATGGCGCTGCGCGCCAACTACCAGCAGCAGCAGGCCATGGTGCAGGCGGCGCGCGATACCCTGGCCTTCACGACCACCGAAGCCACGCGGCAGAAGAACCTGATCAACGCCGGGGTTGCCTCCCAGGCGCAGGTCGACCAGGCTAACCACGCGGTCCTCACGGCCCGCCAGCAGCTCATCAGCGCCCAGCAGCAGGCGGCGCAGGTCCTGGCGAGCCTCGGTGGCAACCCGAACCTCGCGGTCCAATCGGTTCCGGCGGTGATGCGGGCCCAGGCCGAACTCGACCGCGCCAAGGTCAACATCGCCTATACGACGGTGGTCGCGCCGGCCGACGGCGTCGTCACCCGCGTCGACCAGATGCCGGTGGGCACCTTCCTCAACGCTTCGCAGACCGGATTCTGGCTGCTGTCGGGCGAGCCCTGGATCGAGGCCAACTTCAAGGAAGACCAGCTCGCGCACATGCGGGTCGGTCAGCCGGTCACCATCCGCGTCGAAGCCTATCCCGACGTCGCCATCAAGGGGCACTTGGCGAGCTTCTCGCCCGGGACCGGGCAGGCCTTCTCGGCGCTGCCGGCCCAGAACGCCACGGGCAACTGGGTGAAGGTCGTGCAGCGCCTGCCGGTGCGGATCAGCTTCGACAAGCCGCCGCCCGGTATGGCCGCTCGCGCCGGCCTCTCGGCCAAGGTGACGGTCGACGTCCGCGCGCCCGGGCGGGTCGGCTGAGGGGCGCCTAGCCCATGACGACCGAGCACGACGCCAAGAACCGCTGGCCGATCACCATCTCGATCATGCTGGCGACGGTGATGAACTCACTGGATACGACGATCGCCAACGTCGCCCTTCCGCACATGCAGGGGTCGGTGTCGGCCTCGCCGGAGCAGATCACGTGGGTGCTGACGTCCTACATCGTCGCCGCGGCGATCATGACGCCGTTGTCCGGCTGGCTCGCCGACCGGATCGGCCGCAAGCGGATGTTCCTGATTTCGATCGGCGGCTTCACGATAGCCTCGATGCTCTGCGGCATCGCCACCAGCCTGCCCGAGATCGTGCTGTTCCGCGTGCTGCAGGGCATGTTCGGCGCGGCGCTGATCCCGCTGTCGCAGGCGGTGCTGCTCGATATCAACCCGCCGGAGAAGCACGGCCAGGCCATGGCGATCTGGGGCGCCGGCGCGATCCTGGGCCCGATCCTGGGCCCGGCGCTTGGCGGCTATTTCACTGAGAACCTCTCCTGGCGGTGGTGTTTCTACATCAACCTGCCGATCGGGATCCTCGCGTTCCTGGGCGTCTTCCTGTTCATCTCGGGCGACCGATTGCGGAAGGCCAAGCGGTTCGACTTCCTGGGCTTCGGGATGCTCACCCTGTTCATTGCCTCGTTCCAGATGGTGCTGGACCGGGGGCCGAGCCAGGACTGGTTCCAGTCGAGGGAGATCTGGATCGAGACCATCCTGGCGGTGATCGGGCTCTGGGTCTTCGTGATCCACACCATGACCACGGATCACCCGTTCTTCGACAAGGCGCTGATCCGCGACCGCAACTTCGTCACGGCCAGCGTCTTCGGCTTCTTCGTCGGGATCCTGCTGTTCTCGACCATGGCGCTCCTGCCGCCGATGATGCAGACGCTGATGGGCTATCCGGTGCTGACGTCCGGCCTGGTCAGCATGCCGCGCGGCGTCGGATCGTTCGCGGCTATGTTCTTCGTCGGTCGGCTGATCGGCCGGGTCGACACCCGTCTGATCCTCTTCACCGGCCTGAGCATCAGCGCGGTCGCGCTCTGGCAGATGATGCACTTCGACCTTTCGATGGGCGTCTGGCCATTCATCACCTCTGGTGTGATACAAGGGCTGGGCATCGGCCTCTTGTTCGTGCCGCTCTCGACGCTCGCCTTCGCCACCATAGCGCCGCACCTGCGGCCGGAGGGCTCGTCGGTCTACACCCTGGTGCGCAACCTAGGCTCCAGCGTCGGCATCTCGATCATGAACGCCCTGCTGGTGGCCAACATCCAGACCATGCACGAGTCCCTGGCGGGCAAGATCATCCCGTCCGACGCCGTGGTCCGCGCGAACCTGCCCAGGATGCTCGACCCCTCGACCGCGGCCGGCATCACGTCGCTGAACGCCGAGATCACCCGACAGGCGTCCATGGTCGCCTACGTCGATAACTTCAGACTTATGTTCGTCATCACCATCGCCTGCATGCCCATGCTGCTGCTCATGCGCAAACCACGGCCGGCCGGCGGGGAGCCCCTTCATGCCATCGTCGACTAGAACCCTTTCCCTGCTGGCGGCCACGGCCTCCGCCTTGGCGCTCAGCGCGTGCGCGACCGTCGGGCCGAACTTCAAGGCGCCGGAGGGCCCGCAAGGGCCTGCCGCAGCCGGCTACGCCATGGCGGGTGATCCGGTCGCCGCCGGCGTGCGGTTGAGCCCTGACGCTCGGGTTGCTGGACCCTGGTGGCAGGCGTTCGGATCGCCGGAACTGGACGGCGCCATCCGCCAGGCGCTTGCTGGCAGTCCTTCGATCGCCGAGGCGCGCGCGACCCTGGAGAAGGCTCAGTTCCAGGCGCGCGCCGTCCGCGGCACGCAGTTCCCGCAACTCGACGCGACCGCCGGCGCCGAGCGCGAACTGATCAACCTGGCCGCCTTCGGCTTCACCGGCTTCCCCGGTCTGCCGCCGTTCAAGAACCCGACGATCAACCTCTTCTCGATCGGCGGATCGGTCAGCTACGACCTCGACCTGTTCGGCGGCCGCAGACGCGCCACCGAGGAGTACAACGCCAGGACCCAGTCCGCGGCCCGTCAGGCCGACGCCGCTTATCTGTCGCTGTCGGGCAACATGGCCATCCAGGCGATGAAGATCGCGAGCCTTCGCGGCCAGATTGCCGCCGTCAATGAGATCATCGCCGCCGATCGTCACGTCATCGACATGGTGCAGAAGGCTCAGGCCGCCGGCGGCGAGGCCCGCTCGGCGATCTCCAGCGGCGTGGCGCAACTCGCCGAGGACGAAGCCCTGCTGCCGCCGCTGGAGCGCGAGCTCGACGCCGCGCGCCACCAGATGGCGCTCTTGTCCGGAAAGTCGCCGGCCGAGTGGACGGCGCCCGACTTCGATCTCGCCAAGCTGACCATTCCGACCGACGTGCCGGTCAGCCTGCCTTCACAGCTGATCCGCAATCGGCCGGACATTCTGGCGGCTGAGGCCGATCTCCACGCCGCGACGGCGGCAGTTGGGGTCGCTGTCGCGGCCCAGTATCCGGACATCAAGCTCTCGGCCAACCTGACCCAGGAAGCGGTCACGCCGGACAACCTGTTCAAGACCACCTCGGCCGCCTGGAACATCCTGGGCGGGCTGACGGCGCCGGTCTTCCATGGCGGGACGCTGAAGGCTCAGCGCGGCGCGGCGGAGGCCGATGCCCGGATCTCGCTTGCCCGCTACGAGGAGACGGTGCTTCGGGCCTTTGTGCAGGTCTCCGACGTGCTCTCCGACCTGGGCGGCGACCAACGCGCGATCGCTGCGCTGCAGAGCGCGGTCGACGCGGCGCAGACCAGCGCGAATGACGCCCAGACTGCCTATCGGCTGGGCGGAGGGCCGCTGTTCAACGTCATCGACACCCAGCGCAGCCTGAGCCGCACCCGCCGCGCGCTGGCGCAGGCCCAGGGTCAGCGCATGGCCGACATCGTTCAACTCTACGCCGCCACCGCCGCCGACTGGCGGACGGCGACGCCCCCTTCGGCCAGCGGATCCTAGGCTGCTTTCGCCGCCTGTCGGACCGCCCGGCCGTTGGTCTCAGCGAGCAGGGTGACGGACAGCAGCGAGATGGCGCACAGCCCGATCATGTAGGCCGAGATCGCCATCGAGGTGCCGTAGCGCGCCATCAGCGCGGTCGAAATGATCGGGGCGAACCCGCCGCCGAGGATGGCGCCCAGCTGGTAGCCCAGAGAGGCGCCGGAGTAGCGGAACTCCGTCGAGAACAGTTCCGTCATCAGGGCCGCGAGGGGGCCGTACATGATGGCTTGGAAGATCAGCCCGAGCGCGAGCGCCAACAGCATCAGCGGGAAGGCGCCGGTGTCCAGCAGGCGGAAGAACGGCACGGACCAGAGGCCGAGGAGGACCGCGCCGGTCATGAACACGCTGCGCCGTCCGACCTTGTCGGAAAGCCAGGCCATGAGCGGCAGGATCGGCGCCGAAGCGATGCTGCCCAAGAGGACCGCCCACAGGATCGTGGTGCGCGGCACGTGCAAGGTCGCGGTCGCGTAGGCGACCACGTAGGTGATCATCACATAGAAGGTGCCGTTGGAAGCGACGAAGGAGCCGGCCGCCAGCAGGATCTCCTTCGGATGCTTGGCGATGACCTTGAGGATGGGCGAGCCCTTCGCGGCGCGAAGCTGCGCCTTGGCCTTGTCGAAGCTGATGCCTTTCTCAGCGGCAAGTGCGCGGGCCGCGGCCTCCTGACGTTCGGCTTCCAGAGCCTGCACGGCCTGGAACTCCGCGGTGTCCTCCAGCTGGAGCTGGACGTAGAGGCCGAGCCCAACGAGCACGATGGAAAGCAGGAACGGTATCCGCCAGGCCCAGGCCAAGAACGCCTCGGGGGCGACGGTCGAGCCCATCACCAGGAAGATCAGGTTCGCCATCACCACGCCGGCCGGCACGCCCATCTGGGCGAAGCTGCCGAAGAAGCCGCGCTGGCCCTGCGGGGCGTTCTCGATGGCGATCAGCGCCGCGCCGCCCCACTGCCCGCCGACCGCCAGGCCCTGGACAAAGCGCAGCAGGATCAGCAGCAGCGGCGAGATCAGCCCAGCCGTCGCATAGGGTGGCAGCAAGCCCACGGCTGTGGTGGCGCATCCCATCATCAGGAGCGCGATGACGAGCGCACGCTTGCGGCCGAACTGGTCGCCGAAATGGCCGAAGACGATGCCCCCGATCGGGCGGGCGATGAACCCGACCGCAAAGGTCGAGAAGGCTGCGAGCTGCGCCACCGCCGGCGGCAGGGTGGACGCGAAGAACAGCTTCGGGAACACCAGCGCCGCGGCGGTCCCGTAGATGAAGAAGTCGTACCATTCGATGCTGGACGCCGCGAGCGAGGTCAGGGCGACCTTGGCGACGTTGATTTTCACAGGCGGCGTCGCGGCGACGGCAGTCATTTTGTTTCCCCCGGTTCACTCGCACGGAGTCGTCCCGCGCTTGCCCCATGGGTACCGCAACCTTCTTCGCCTTGTAAGCCGGCTTCCTCGTCCGCGGCGCTCGCCCGGGACGAGGAGCATCGCATTCAGGTCCTGGCGCCCTGTCCCTGGCTCGCCTCGGTGGCCAGACGGCCGGTGAGTTCGGCCATGTGGTCGAAGTCGGCCTCGAAGGCGCCCAGCCCTTGCGTGAGTCCACGAAGCTCGGCGATCAGGCCCTGGCGCTCGGATTGCGGCAGATAGGCCTCGATCCGCTCCCAGCCGCGCCAGTCTTCCCGCGGCGCGAGCCCCAGGATCTGGCCACGCCGGGCGGTAAGCGCAGAGGTGACATTCGAGGCGCTGGGCGAGGGCGAAAAGACCGTCAGCTTTTCGATGGGCTCCAGGAGGATGGCGCCGCAGCCCGGCAGGCCTTCCTCCATCGCGAGCCGCCCGGCCATCCGGAAGGCCATTTCGGACGAATCGACGCTGTGGGTCTGGCCGTCGATCAGGGTGACCTCCAGATCGGTGACCGGGAAGCCCAGCTGACCCTTCTCAAGCCCGTCGCGGACGCCCTGCTCGACGGCTGGGATCCATTGCTTGGGCACCGCGCCGCCGACGACGCGCTGGCTGAAGACGAGGCCCGAGCCGCGGGGCAGGGGCCGTATCTCCACCGTCACGTCGGCGAACTGGCCGTGGCCGCCCGACTGCTTCTTGTGTCGTGATCGCTGGGTGGCGCCGCGCTGGATAGTCTCGCGATAGGGGGTCTTGGGCTGCTCGGTGTCGATCTCGACCCCGAAGCGGCGCTTCAGCCGCTCAAGCGCCAGCCGTACGTGGCCTTCGCCCTGGCCGGCCAGGATCATCTGGCGGGCTTCCGGGTCGTGGGTCAGGCGTAGGCCAGGGTCCTCCTCGATCAGCTTGGTCAGCGCGCCGGAGAGCCTGACGTCATCCTTGTGGTTGGTGGCCGAGAGCGCGACGGCGAACAGCGGGCGCCTCGGACTGGCCGCGGCGCGCACCGCTTGCGGGCGTCCGGTGGTCGAGAGAATCTGGCCGGCGTGGGCGGCTTCCACCTTGCCGATCGCGCAGACCTCGCCGATCGGAGCCTGGGCGATCTTCTTCAACAGCGCGCCCTGGACAGTGAAGAGGCCGCCCGCCCGACAGCGCTCGCCGTCCGGCAGCACGAAGTCTGCCCCATCCGGCAGGGCCGCGCCGAACACGCGGGCGTAGGCGAGCTTGCCCGACTGACCGGCATAGGCAGCCTTCAGCACATAGGCCCCGGCCTCGACGCCCAGGCGTTGGGCAGCGCGGTCGGGCGGCAGGGTTTCATGGCGAAGCGCCTTCAGCAGGCGCCGCACACCGAACCCATTCTGCGCCGAGCCGAAGAACACGGGCACGATCAGCCCCTCGTTCATCTCGCGCACCAGGTCGGTGAAGACCGCGTCGCGGCTGGGGACGACGTCGGAGAGCAACTGCTCAAGCAATTCGTCGTCGAAGTCGGCGATCTGTTCCAGCATGTGGAAGCGCGCGTCAGCCTCGGCCTCGCGCAATTCGCTTGCGATCTCCACCTGGCTCGAGGGCTCGTTCGGCCGATAGACAAAGGCGCGTTCGAGCGCCAGGTCGATGAACCCGGAGACCTTTTCGTTCTCCCAGGTCGGGATTTGGCGCGCCACGAGCGGTGATGAGCTGACCGGCGCAAGGGCAGCCAGCAGATCAGCCAGCGAGCCGCGCGCCTGGTCCATCTTGTTGATGAAGAGCGCGTGGGGAACCCCCAGTCGCTCCAACTCTCGCAGAGTCGGCTGCAGCAACGCAGCCTTGGCGGGTTCCGGCTCGGCCACCACCACGGCGAGATCGACCGCGGGCAGCGCCGCATCGATGTCGGCGCAGAACTCGAGCGAGCCCGGACAATCCACGACCGAATAGCGGTCGCCCATGAACTCGAAGCCGGCGAGATTGAGCTCAACCGAGTGGCCGCGGGCGCGCGCTTCCGGGCTTGAGTCGCCGACCTTATCGCCACCGGCCCGCCGATCAACGGAGCCCGTGACCTGCAGCAGGGCCTCCATCAGCGTCGTTTTGCCTGAGCTTGTGGGGCCCACGAGCGCCAGGGCGCGCACGGACCCCGCGGGGTGGATTGGCATGGCCGTTCTCCCATCACCTTCGGGCGCCAGGGAGACGCCACGTCGCGGCGCATCCATGGCGCGGTTTTGGGACGGTCGCGGACCGGTTCAGGGGCTCGCGCCGCCCTGATGACAGAAACCTTACGCCGGGACTTTCCGGCGCGTCAGATCACGAACGCGTGGTCGGAATCGCTACAGCTGGCCGCGGATGATGAGGTCGCGGATGGAGCGAAGCTCATCCCGGGCGACGGGACTGCCGGCGCGCGCATATTCCACCAGCTCTTCGACGGCGCGCAGGGTGCGGGCCTTGGTCGGCGGGCGCCCACCGCGGCTGCGGTTGAGCCGCAAGGCGCGCTGCTTGAGGACGGCGGGCAGGCTGGTGTCGTCGAGCCAGGCCGAGAGATCCTGTCGCACGTCCCAATCGGCGCCTTCTTCCATGCGGGCCTCGATCCGATGAAATGCGCCGCTTTCGTGCGCGAAGTCGATCAGGGCTCGGGCTTCGGAAGCGGAGCGCTTGAGGGTGGTGGAGGGGATGTGGCGGTCATTGGCGACTTCGACTGCGGCCGCATCGAGGTGAGCGGCCGGATCGCCCGGCTCGGTCAGATCGAGGAAGAGTGCGAGTTCGGCGATGTCCTTGGCGAAGCTGCGTCCGTGACCGAGCTTGCCGATGTCGGCGCCACTGTCAGGGCCGAATTGCGATTTTTCCATCAGAAAACGCCAGAGCAATTGTAGTCACTGATCGCGTTCTAAGAGATTACGCGTATAACGTCCACATAAGATTTGTAACAAGCTGAGCAATAAACGGGAAACATTCCGTACGTGACGTACTTCAGCGATACATAAGAAGTGGGGCTGCGGATCGATCCGCAGCCCCAGGAGAGTTAAACGTAGTCGCTACGGATTAGAAGTCGGCAGTAAGTCCAACGAAGATGTAACGGCCGAGCGCGTCGTACATCTGCGCGTAGACGTTCTGGTTGCAGGGCCCCGCGGGGCAGTTGTTGGCGCCCGTCAGCGGCGGGTCCTTGTCGAAGACGTTGTTGACGCCGACACGGAAGGAATAGTTGTCCTTCACCTTGAAGGTCGCCAGCAGGTCGAAGTAGCTGCGCGAGTCGAGCTTGGCGTCGGTCGGGGGGACATCGCCCGCCAGGCGCGGGTCGCCAGAGGTGGCGTCCAGATCGACCGACGAGAAGTAGCGCCATTGCATCGAAAGGCCAAAACCGCCGAACCAGTCGCCGTACTCGAACGGGGTGTTCCACGTCAGCCGCAGCTTGTGGCGCCACTTCGGGTTCGGGTTGATCGAGCCGCCCAGGGTGGAGCAGGTCGCGCCATAGAAGCCCGCGCAGTCGATCGCCGGCGTGCCGGTCAGCACCGTCGTCTCGAGCTTGTCGAGCCAGGTGCCGACGAAGTTCGCCGAGATCGAGCCCGCATTGTGCAGGCCGAAGGTGTCGAGCCCAGCGTGATAGCCGCCGGAGACGTCGATGCCCGAGGTGTGCAGAGCGCCTTGGTTGAGCACCGTGTCGATCACGAAGCCTTGGGTCGAGCGGATCGAACCGATCGAGTCGCGATGCACGAGCGCGCAGAAGTCTGGGCTGCTGCCGTCGACGCAACCGTTGATGATCGTGTTGGCGCCGATGTTGGAGATGTAGTCCTTCACCTTGATGTCGAACCAGTCGACCGTGAAGTTCAGGCCAGGCACGAAGCTCGGCTGCCAGACCGCGCCGACCGTCCAGGTGTCGGCCTTTTCCGGTTGCAGGTTCGGGTTACCGCCGGTCTGGCCGTTGTATTGGTTGGCCGGATCGCGCTCGAGCGCCAGGACCTGGGCGGTGGTCAGGTTGAACAACGTGGCGCAACGCTGGACCAGCGGGTCGCCGGGCGACAGGCCGGCGCAGGGGTCGACCGTGCCGTCGAGGACCACGTTCTGCGGGGAGAACAGTTCCACCACGTTCGGGGCGCGGACGGCGCGGTTGTAGCCGGCGCGCAGACGGACACCGTCGATGATCGTCCAGTCGCCGGAGACCTTGTAGGTGTGGGTCACGCCGGCGTTGGAGTAGTCGGAAAACCGGTAGGCCAGTTCCGCCGTCAGGTCCTTCGCCCAGGGTTGATCCTGCACGATCGGCACGCGGGTTTCGCCGAACAGCTCATAGACGTCGTAGCTGCCGTTCACCGGCGGGTTCGCGGCGCCGTTGCCGTTCACGTCGCCCGAGGCCTGGGCGATGTCGGACCGGTTGTCGAGGTGCTCACGACGGTATTCGGCGCCGAGGCTGACGCCGATCTTGTCGTTGGCCAGCGGGCTCTTGATCGAGTCCCCCAGGGTGCCGACCACGTTCAGGTTGGCGATGTGCTCGGTGATGTTGCCGGTCGTAAAGGTCGGGGCCTGCAGGTAGGTGAGCGCCGCCTTGGTCACGCCGCCGATCTG